>JAKDNE010000444.1 GCA_030451965.1 Brachybacterium sp.
TCGCCGGTTGGGTGGGGTATGTGGTCACCGGGCGCCTGCTGCGGCCGCTGGAGGATCTCCGTGCGGCCACCGGGCAGATCACCGTGGACGACCTCGAATACCGGGTGCCGGTGCCCGAGGAGCGGGACGACATCAGCGCCCTCGCCCAGAACTTCAACCGCATGCTGGGCCGTATCCAGGAGGGCTTCGCCGCGCAGCGCCGCTTCATGAGCGACGTCGGGCACGAGCTGCGCACCCCGCTGACGATCGTGCGCGGCACCCTGGAGACCACCGATATGGAGGATCCCGGCGACGTGCGGGAGTCCCACGAGATCGCACTCGACGAGCTGGACCGGATGGGCCGCGTCGTCGGGGACCTCTCCGAGCTGGCGGCCTCGGCGCGCCCCGACTACGTGCGCCCCAGGCCCTTGGACCTGACCGCCTTCGCGCGCTCCGCCCTCGCCCGGATCGAGCACATCGCCGAGCGGGAGTGGCTCCTGGAGCGCACGGTGGACGCAGTGGCCGACGCCGATGAGCAGCGCCTGGTCCAGGCGGTCGTGCAGCTCGCCGCCAACGCCGTTCGCTACAGCGACCAGGGCAGCCGGATCCGTCTCGGCGTGGACCGGGTGCCGGGTGCGGGCGGGCTCGAGATCCACGTGAGCGTGCAGGATGAGGGCATTGGCATCAGCGCCGAGGATCAGCGGCACATCTTCGAGCGCTTCACGCGGGTGGACGGCAGCCGGGGCTCGGGAACAGGGCTCGGCCTGCCGATCGTGCGGTCGATCGCCGAGGGCCACGGCGGCGAGGTGCGGCTGCGGTCCGCGCCCGGTCAGGGCTCGACCTTCACGATCGTGTTCCCGCAGTCCGCGCGCGTGCGGACGGCCGACTCCGAGCAGCCGGCGGCCACCGGCTCCGCGGGCCCCGGCTCCGCACGCGATACTGGGTCGCGGGAACCGACCCCCGCTGACGACGATGACCCAGCTGACCGCAGGAGGAACGACGGATGAGGATCCTCATCGCCGAGGACGAGGCGCGCATCGCCCGTTTCATGGAGCGCGGCCTGACAGCGAACGGCTTCGCCACCACCGTGGTGGAGGACGGCATCTCCGCGCTCGACCTCGCCTCCAGCGGGGACTTCGATCTGCTGATCCTCGATGTGGGTCTGCCCCGCATGGACGGCTTCCAGGTGCTGAACGCGCTGCGGGGGATGGACGTGCAGATCCCGATCCTCATGGTCACTGCCCGCACCGGGGTGGAGGACACCGTGCAGGGCCTCGAGGGAGGCGCGAACGACTACATCGCCAAGCCCTTCCGCTTCGAGGAGCTGCTGGCCCGGGTGAAGCTCCGCGCCCGGGAGGCCACCGCCGGGGCGGGCAGCGTCAGCGCCGACGTCCTCGAGCTGGGCGATCTCGCACTGGATCTGCGCACCCGCATCGCCACCTGCTCCGCAGACGGGCGGCCGCGCTCGGTGGAGCTGTCTTCCCGCGAGTTCACCATGGCCCGCGTGTTCCTGGAGAACCCGCACCAGGTGCTCACCCGCGACCTGCTGCTGTCCAAGGTGTGGGGCTACGACTACGACGGCGCCTCGAACGTGGTCGACGTGTACGTGGGCTACCTGCGCACCAAGCTCGGTGCCCCGCGCCTGGTGACCGTGCGCGGCGCCGGATACAAGCTCGTCGACCCGGCGGCCTGAGCCGTGCCGGCACTGCGCACACCGGGGCATGAGAGTCCTCTCATGGCGCGTTCATCCGCATCTCATCGCCGTCGGGGACGATGCGTGACATGAAGGCCCTGCGGAACTACGGGATCATCGTGGCCGTCGCGATCGTCGCGATCGGTCTCGCGCTGCTGCCGTCGGCTGACGAGGCGCCCCAGGCCCGCCCCGGGATCACCGTCGGGGGGACCGCCTCGGCCTCTCCCGCCTCCCGCAGCGCGGGCGCTGCGTCGACGGACGAGCCGTCGGCCGACGGGGCGGCGGTGCCTCTGCCGACCGCCTCCCGGCCCTCGGCGCACGGCCCCGACGCCGATGCCGGCGTCGGCACGATGGAGCCTGCGGCCTCCCCGAGC
>JAKDNE010000072.1 GCA_030451965.1 Brachybacterium sp.
GGAGACCCGAACGGATCACGAGGATCCGGATGTGCTACCGCATGGCGGCAGCCGGACGGGACGTGCTGCCCGGGATCTGTGACCCGGGGGTCGGGTTCGCGGCCCCGCGCTTGCATCCCCGGCGGACTCCGCATTGGATGGCGGCATGGCCATGGATCGTCCTGCCCCTCGTGTCCTGCCCCGCCGTCGCACGACGCTCGCCGCAGCGGCTTCGCTGCCGCTGGCCGTCGCCGGACTCACCTCCTGCGGGGCGGAAGGCGAGGGCGGCGAAGGGGACGGAAGCGCACCGGACCTCACGGCAGAATTGCCGCGCGCCGAGCCAGGACCCGTCGAGGATGCCGGTGAGCTCGTCACCCCCTTCGCCACGCGGATGCTCGGAGCGATCGATCGTGAGCAGAAGAACGCCGTCTGCGCGCCGCTGTCCGCACAGATCGCGCTCACGATGATCGGCATGGGGGCGGGCGGCACCACCCGCACCCAGATGGAGGAGGTGCTCGGCGGGCAGATGGAGGACCTCGCCGCGACGGCGAACACGCTCTCCCAGCTGCTGGCCGCCGTCGGTGATGAGGAGCGGGACCAGGACGATGAGGAGTCTCCCGAGCCGGCCCGCGCCTCGCTCGCGAACGGGACCTGGCTGCAGGAGGGGTTCGAGGTCCAGGAGAGCTTCCTCGAGGACCTCGCCACCTGGTTCGGCAGCGGGGTCTTCGAGGCCGACTTCTCCGACGACGCCGAGCGGGAGGCGGCCCGCGAGGAGATCAACGACTGGGTCGCCGACTCCACGAACGACCTCATCGAGGAGCTGATCCCCGCGGGCACCCTGACGGCGGCCACCCGCCTGGTGCTGGTCAACGCCCTGCATCTGCAGGCCGCCTGGCAGGAGCCGCTCACGGTGGAGGGCGGGCGCTTCACCACCGCCGACGGCGAGGAGCGCAGCTGCGAGATGCTCCACGGCTCCACCGGCTCCTGGTACGAGGACGAGGTGTGCCGGGCGACCTCCCTGGGCACCTATGGTGAGGATCTCGCCCTCGCGCTCGTGCAGCCCACGGGTGACCTCGCCGAGGTGCTCGAGGCCTGGTCGGAGGCCGCCGCTGAGGGCGGTTCCGGTCTCGCCGCCCTGCTGGACGGTCTCGAGGGCTCCGGGGTCTCCACCCGGCTGAGCGTCCCCGCCTTCGACATCGACTGGGAATCCTCGCTGAAGACCCTCCTGGAGAGCCTCGGCATGAAGGAGGCGTTCTCCGGTGCGGCCGATTTCTCAGGGGTCACCGGCACGCAGGACCTGGTGATCGACGAGGTGCTGCAGAAGGCGGTCATCACCGTCGACGAGAATGGGATGGAGGCCGCCGCCGCGACCGCGGTGATGGCCGCCGAGACGTCGATCCAGGTGCCCGAGCGGGAGCTGGTGCTGGACTCGCCGTTCCTGGTGATCGCCTACGAGCGGAGCACGCTCGCTCCGCTCGTCGTCGGCTGGATCGGTGACCCGACGCAGACCCGTTGATCGACCGGCGGGCGCTTCGGGGCGCGGTGCCGCGCGAGACGCGGCCCACTAGGTGCGCCCCGCGGCCGAACACCTGACACACTGACGTAAGACGTTTCACACGAGAGGATATTCGACGATGACCGCCCTGCTCCACCCCACCCCTGAGGGTTTCCTCCGCGCAGGGGATCCGCACCTGGTGATCTCCGGTGCGCTCCACTACTTCCGGGTCCATCCCGAGCAGTGGCGCGACCGTCTGCGCCGACTGGTCGCGATGGGCTGCAACACGGTGGAGACCTACGTGGCCTGGAACGTGCACCAGCCCGCGAAGGACGTCACCACCTTCGAGGGCTTCGCGGACCTGGGCCGTTTCCTCGACATCGCCGCCGAGGAGGGTCTCGACGCGATCGTGCGCCCCGGCCCCTACATCTGCGCCGAATGGGAGAACGGCGGTTTCCCCGGCTGGATCCTCGCCGACCGCAACCTGCGACTGCGCAATCGCAACGCCCCGTACCTGCAGCTGGTCGACGACTGGTTCGACCAGCTGATCCCGGTGATCGCCGAGCGTCAGGCCGCTCGCGGCGGCAACGTGGTGATGGTGCAGGTGGAGAACGAGTACGGCAGCTTCGGCGATGACAAGGTCTACCTCGCGCACCTGCGCGACGGCCTCCTCGCCCGCGGCATCGAGGAGCTGCTGGTGACCTCCGACGGTCCGGCACGGATGTGGCTGACCGGCGGCACCGTCGACGGGGCGCTCGGCACCGTCAACTTCGGCTCCCGCACCCTCGAGGTGCTCGCGATGGCCGAGCGTGAGCTGCCCGACCAGCCGCAGATGTGCATGGAGTTCTGGAACGGCTGGTTCGACCACTGGGGCGAGCAGCATCACGAGCGCACCGGTGGCGATGCGGCCGGCGAGCTCTCGGACATGCTGGGACGCGGCATGAGCGTGAACTTCTACATGGCCCTCGGCGGCACCAACTTCGGCATGCAGGCCGGCGCCAACCACGACGGCACGCTGCAGCCCACTACGACCAGCTATGACTATGACGCCCCGATCGCTGAGAACGGTGCGCTCACCGAGAAGTTCCGCGCCTTCCGCGAGGTCGTCGCGACGCATCGCGACCTGCCGCCGTACGAGGAGCATCTCGAGCAGCTCGGCCTCGCCGCCCGCCCGGCGACCCTCCCGGCGGGCGAGGTCGCGATCGAGAAGGTCGCCTCCCTGCGCGGCACCGAGCGCTTCACCCGCCCCGCCGAGGTGCACCCGACGCCGCCTGCCTTCGAGGACATCGGTCTCGAGCGCGGCATGCTGCGTCTTTCGCGCGAGATCGAGATCGCGGCCGTCGAGCGCGAGGGCCGTACCGAGATCTCCCCGCTGAAGCTCTACGACCTGCACGATCGCGCCTGGGTGTACGTCGATGGGGTCTATGTCGGGCCCACCGGGCTGGACCCGGCGCAGGCCGAGGTCCCGCACGCGGAGCGCACCGACCCCACCGATCCGGCCAGCGTCGAGCTCACGCCCTTCGCCGACCGGCTGCTGCCGGACGGCGGTCACCGCACCGTGCGCGTGGAGATCCTGGTCGAGAACCTGGGCCGCGTGAACTTCGGGCCCCGGCTCGGGGAGCGCAAGGGCATCCTCGGCGGGGTGTGGCAGACCATCCGCTACCTCAACGACTGGGAGGCCGACGCCTGGCCGCTCGAGGAGATGGGGGAGGAGCTGGCCGCACTGCTCGAGGGAGCGCCCGCACTCGCCACGGACACCGGCTCCGACGATGACGAGCTGCCCGTTCTCGTGGGTGCGTCCTTCGACGCGGAGGCGCCCACGGACACCTTCCTCGACGTCTCCGGCGCCGGGCACGGAGTCGCCTACGTCAACGGCTTCTGCGTGGGCCGCTACTGGAACATCGGGCCGCAGCAGAGCCTGTACGTGCCGGCGCCGCTGGTCCGCGCGGGCCGCAACGAGGTGCTGCTGCTGGATCTCGAGAAGCGGCCGACGGCGCTCGCGCTGCTCACCGAGCACGTGTTCGCGACGCCGGGGGTCTGAAACCGCACCGATCAGCTGCAGACGCCGACGGGCGGCCCTTGGACCGGAGTCCGGGCCGCCCGTCCGCATTCGGGCCGAGGTCAGCCCTTCGGCTCGAGGTTCATCAGCGTCAGGATGCCGTCGGCGGGCATCGGGGCGTTGGGCGCGTAGTCGGAGCCACCCTCGACCGTCGGGTACCCGGTCCAGTTCTGCTCATTGGCGACGAGCTTCCAGCCGGAGGTGGCGGTCGAGATGAACGGCGCCTCCTCGGTGAGGATCTCCTGGATGCGGATGATGATCTCGTGGCTGCGCTCGACGTCCTCGCCGGCGGGGATCGAGCCCAGCTCGTGGACGAGCTCGTCGTACTCCTCGTTCTGGAACCGACCGTAGTTCCAGATCGCCTGCTCGCCGATCGGGGTGAACTGGAGATCGCTCATGGTCGCGAACATGTCGTACGGCATGCTGCCGCTGAAGGGGTAGTAGGACAGCATCCCGAAGTCGCCGAGCGAGCTGGCCTCCGTGAACGGGGCGTCGGCCATCTGGTTCACCGACACCGTCAGCCCGAGGGTCTCGCTCCACTGGTCGGCCAGGATCTGACCGGTGGTCACCCATTCGGCGTAGGGCTGGTAGAGGTCGTACCGCAGCTCGTAGGTCTCCCCGTCCTTCTCCAGCGCGCCGCCGTCCGTGACGGTCCAGCCGCCCTCCTCGAGCTGCGCCTTCGCGTACTCGATGTCCTGGGTCTGCTCCTGGTCCTCGGCGAGCATGTCGGAGAAGACGGTCGCATCCAGGCCCGCGAAGGTCGGGACGCCGTACCCGACCGCCGCGACCTCGGCCGCGACGGCCAGATCCACCGCGGCACGCAGCGCACGACGCACGTGGACGTCGTCGTAGGGAGCCTGGGTCAGGTTGAAGATCAGGCCGTCCGAGGCTCCGGTGGGGAAGAACTCGTAGACGTTGTTCTCCGGGTCCAGCGCCACGAACTCCTCCTGGGCGTTCTCCCAGCCGGTCCCGGCGACGTCGAGGGCGCCGTCGATGATCTGCTGCTTCGCGGCATCGCCGGTGCCGGCGTGCATGAACAGCTTGTTCGGGCCGCTCGGTGCGCCGCCCCAGTAATCCTCCCGCAGGTCGAACGCGATCTGCTGCGGGGAGAAGCTGGCGAGCACGCCGGGCCCGGTGCCGACGGGCTCGGGATTCGTCCAGGTGCGGACGTCCTGCTCGGCCCACACGTGCTCGGGGACGATCTGGCGGGTCGCGAAGCCGCCCAGGTCCGCGAAGTTGGGTTCGTCGTACGTGACCACGACGGTCTGGTCATCGGGCGCGTCGACGGAGGTGAAGGGGTAGGAGCTCGGGGTCTTCCCGGCCAGCACCAGATCCCAGGTGAATTTCACGTCGCCCGCGGTGAATGCTTCGCCGTCCGACCAGCTGATGTCGCTCGGCAGGGTGAAGGTCAGCTCGGTGCCCTCGTCGTTGAACTCCCAGGACTCCGCGAGATGGGGGAGCAGCTCGCCGGCGGTGGAGCGGTCCACGCGGACCAGCGGCTCGTACACGTAGGAGGTGCCGGGGGTGACGTTCACGCCCGTGGGGGAGAAGAGGTTGAAGTTCTGGTTCCAGGTGGTGCCGCCCCAGCCCAGCCAGTGGATCTCACGGGGGGCGTCCTCGCCCTCGCCGCCGCCGGTGCCGCGGTCGAAGCTGCAGGCGGCCAGTGCTGCGGTGGTCAGTGCGGCGGCGCTTCCGGCCGCGAACGTGCGTCGGGTGAATCGGGTCATGTCAGCTCTCCTTCGAGGTGTGGGCCCCGGTGGCCCGGATGGTGTCGGTGGTGTCGTCCGCGTCGTCGGCGAACAGCCAGCACCGTGCGTGCTGGTCGCCCGTGGTCAGCAGGGGCGGGGCCTCCCGCCGGCAGCGCGCCATCACGAACGGGCAGCGTGCCTGGAACCGACAGCCGGCGATCTCCTGCGCCGGATCCGCGGGCTCCCCCAGAGAGGTCTCCTCGAACTCGGCCGATGCGCCGTCCCGGCGCCGCGAGGGATCGGGTGCGGATTCGACCAGGAGCCGGGTGTACGGGTGCTTGGGGTGCGCGACGACGTCCTCCGTCGGCCCGGTCTCGACCAGCTCGCCGGAGTACATCACCGCCATGCGGTCGGAGATGTAGCGGGCACTGGCGATGTCGTGGGTGATGTACAGGACCGCCACCCCTCGCTCTCGACGGATCTCGTCCAGCAGGTTCAGCACGTCCAGGCGGATGGACACGTCCAGCATCGAGGTGGGCTCGTCGGCCAGCAGCACGTCCGGATCCACCGCGAGGGCACGCGCGATCGAGATGCGCTGGCGCTGGCCGCCCGACAGGGAGCTGGGGAACCGGTCGATGTAGTCCTCCGCCGGGGTCAGGCTCACCAGCTCGAGGAGCTCGAGCGTGCGTGCCTCGACGGCTCTGCGCGACAGGCGCGGGGTATGGATCTTCACCACCCGGCCCAGGATGTGCCGGATCGACTTCAGGGAGTTCAGCGAGGCGAAGGGGTCCTGGTAGATCAGCTGGACCCGCTTGTAGAAGGGACGCCGACGGGTGCGGCGGCCGAGCGGCTCGCCGTCCAGCAGGATCTGGCCGGCCGACGGCGGATGCACGAGCGAGAACGCCCGGGCCAAGGTCGACTTGCCGGAGCCGGACTCGCCGACCAGCGCGACGATCTCACCGCGTCGCAGGTCCACGTCCACGTCACGGCAGGCATGGATCTCCACCTTCCGGCCGGAGTTGTCCTTGCCGTCGAAGACCACCGAGACGTGCTCGGCGCGCAGCACGCTGGGGCCGGCGGCGTCCGCCTGGTCGGGAGCCGCGGGTGCGGTCCGGTCCACGCTCATCGGGCCTCCTCGAGGATGGTGCGTGCGTCGGTGTCGTCGGCCTCGATGCGTCGTACGTGGCAGGCGGCGACCGAGTCGGACAGTGCGGTCAGCTCCGGTCGCACCTGCGAGCACAGCTCGATGGCCTCGGCGCACCGAGGGTTGAAGGCGCAGCCGCTGGGGAGGCGGCGCAGGTCGGGTGGGGAACCGGGGATGCCATGACGCTTGCCGCGCTCGGAGACGAGCGAGGGGAAGGCCTCGCGCAGCCCCCGGGTGTAGGGGTGCTGCGGGTTCTCGGAGATGGTGGAGCCGTCGGCGACCTCCACGATCCGGCCGCCGTACATGATGGCGATCCGGTCGGCCATCTCCAGCAGCAGGGAGAGATCGTGGGTGACGAAGACGACCGCGAACCCGAGCTCCTGCTGCAGCCGCAGGATCTGGTTGAGGATCTGGCGCTGCATGACCACGTCGACGGCGGTGGTCGGCTCGTCCATCACGATCAGGTCCGGATCGCAGGCCAGGGACAGGGCGATCAGCGCCCGCTGGCGCATGCCGCCGGACAGCTCGTGCGGATACTTGTTCAGCGCATCCGGCATGATGCCGACCATCTGCAGCAGCTCGGTGGACCGGTCCTGCAGCCGGGCCCGGCCCAGGCTCCGGTCATGGGCGCGCAGCACGTCGAAGAACTGGTCCCGCAGGCGGATGACCGGGTTCAGACAGGCCATCGCGGACTGCATCACGATGGAGATGTCCGACCAGCGGAATCGCTGCATCGCCCGGTCGTCGCAGTCGACCAGGTCGACCCCGGTCGCGCCGGGATGCTCATGGAAGATCACGTGGCCCCGCGAGGTGACCGCGGGGGCCTGCTGCAGCCGGGTCATGGCGTTGAGCAGGGTGGACTTGCCCGAGGCGCTCTCCCCGGCGATGCCGAGGATCTCGCCGCGGCGCACGCTCAGGTTGATGTCCGAGCACGCCTTGACGTTCGAGGAGTCCTCGGTCCCGAGGTACAGCACATCCAGGTCGCGGATCTCCAGCAGCACGTCCTCTGCCGTGCTCGGTGGGGTGGGGGTGGTGCTCATGCGGGGCCTCCTGCCTCGGCCAGCGCGCGGCGGCGTCGCTGCTCGCGGTTGAACTGGCGGGTGCGTGCGTTCAGGCGTGCGTTCAGCTGCGGGTTGGTGATCTCGTCCAGGCCGAAGTTGATCATCGCGGTGGCGAATCCGATCAGGGCGATGGCCAGGCCGGGCGGAAGGAAGAACCACCAGTGGCCGCGCAGGATCGCGCCGCCGGTCTGTGCCTGGCTGACCATCGTTCCCCAGGTGATCTCGCTCGTGGAGCCCAGGCCCAGGAAGGCGAGGGAGGCCTCCATGAAGATGCCGGCGACCACGGCCTTGAGGAACATGGAGGAGATGACGCCGCCCAGGTGCGGCACCACTTCGACCGCGATGATGCGGGGCGTGGATTCGCCGACGGTGCGCAGCGCGCTGGTGAAGTCGCGATTGCGCAGGCTCATGGTCTGGGCACGGATGGAACGGGCGCCACCGGGCCATTCGAGCAGTCCGATCACCACGGCGATCAGCAGGATCCCGGCCTCCTGCACGTAGCCCGCGATGATGAACAGCAGCGCGAAGCCGGGCAGGGTCATCAGCACGTTGACCACGGCGTTGATGGCCCGGTCGGGGATGCCGCCCAGGTAGCCGGCGGTGGTGCCCACCAGAACGGCGATGACCGTGGCGATGATGCCGGACAGCAGCCCGACGGTCACCGAGCCGCGGGCACCGATGATCAGCTGGGCCAGCACGTCCTGCCCCACATGGTTGGTGCCCAGCAGATGCTGCGGCGACGGGGGTGCGGAGATCGCGTCGTAGTCGATGCCGCGCGGATCGACCTGCATGACGCTGCTGACGAACCAGGGGCCGAGCAGTGCGATCACCAGGAAGACGATCGAGATGATCATCCCGACGGCGAACTTGCGGTTTTTCAGGAGTCGTCTCATGTCAGTTCTCCCTGGTGCGCGGGTCGAGGAGGACGTACAGCGAGTCCGCGATGAAGTTCGCGATCAGCACGGCCAGCACGATCATCAAGAAGATGGCCTGCATCAGCGGGTAGTCCTTGGTGGTGATCGCGTTGAAGAGCAGGTAGCCCATGCCGGGGTAGGTGAACACGATCTCGGTCAGCACCACGCCGCCCAGGATCGCGCCGATCGAGGTGGCCAGGCCCGTGATGTTGGGCAGCATCGCGTTGCGCGCGGCGTAGCGGAAGGTCACGCGTCGGTTGCTGAGCCCTTCTGCGCGGGCCAGGGTCACGTAGTCCTCGCTGACGGTGGTGACCATCATGTTGCGCATCGCGAACAGCCACCCGGCGAAGCCGACGAAGATCGAGGTCAGGATCGGCAGCGCTCCGTACTGGAGGACGGAGGCGAGGAACCAGAAGTTGGTGATCTCGAAGGGCACGCTGGGGTCGTAGCCGCCGGAGGAGGGGAAGATCCCCAGCGTCAGCGCGAAGATCCACAGGCAGACCAGGGCGACCCAGAAGGAGGGCATCGACGAGAAGAACTGGGAGATCGGGGTGAGCCAGTTGTCCAGCTTCCCGCCGGGACGGTAGCCGACGATGACGCCCAGCCCCGTGCCGACCACCCAGGCCACGATCGTGCTCACGCCGACCAGGAACAGCGTCCAGGGAAGGGCGGCGAGGATCAGGTCGATCACCGGTGTCGGGTAGCGCGAGACGGCGATGCCGAAGTCACCGGTGACGATGCTTCCGAGGTAGGAGAGGTACTGCTCGAGCAGGTTCGTGTTCGGATCCCCGTACAGGGTCCGGATCGAGTCGAGCATCTCCGGGGTGAGCTGGGCGCCGGTCTGCCGGGTGATCTGCAGTGCGAGGGCCTGGGCAGGGTCTCCCGGCATGAAGCGGGGGATCAGGAAGTTCAGCGTGAGGGCGACCCAGGCGGTGACGACGTAGAAGCCGGCGCGCTGCAGCAGGAAAGACCCGCCGCGGCCTCGGGCCCGCTTGGGCAGTGGTGCGGGGGAGATCGTCGCCGGGGTGCTCGGCACGACCTTCTGGGTATCGCTCACGGTGCCTCCGTTGGCGTCTCGATGTGCGTCTTCTCCCGCCACGGCAGGGCATTCGTGTGCGCCACGACACTCTTGCTAAACGGTTTACAGGACTGTAGCACCTGCCGGTGAATCGCTTCACATGAGGGCCTGTCGTGGATGCCGACGCCCTCGGGTCCTCGGCGCGGGAGCGATCGATGCGCTACGCTCCCGTAAAACGCTTTACATCGTGGCTGGGCATAGCAGCCGTGCCACGCTCAAGGAATCGCTGTCACCGCTGACGTGCGATCGGCACGGCGAAGCAGCCCTCAGGAAGGAACCCCATGGAAGACCTCAGGATCGGCGTCATCGGTTTCGGTGCCCGCCACTACCTCGCCATCCACGCCCACCAGCCGGGGGAGGGATCCGCGATCACCGTCGTGGCCGATCCCGGTGAGCGCGGGAAGGCGAACGCCCGGGAGGCGTTCGGCGAGGACATCCCGACCGTCGATACCGTCCAGGAGCTGCTGACCCACCACGAGGTCGACGCGGTGATGATCCTGACCCCGGACTTCGCCCATGCCGCGGTCGCACTGCAGACCCTCGAGGCCGGGATTCCGACGTTCTGCGAGAAGCCGATGGCGATCGGGGTCGAGGACACCGATGCGATGCTGGCGCTGGCGAAGGAGAAGCGGGCGCGGCTGTACATCGGTCACAACATGCGGCACATGCCGGTGGTGCGGCAGATGAAAGACATTGTCGATTCGGGCCGGATCGGTCGGGTGCGGGCGATCTGGTGCCGACACTTCGTGGGCGCCGGCGGCGACTTCTACTTCAAGGACTGGCACGCCGAGCGGGCGAAGTCGACGAGCCTGCTGCTGCAGAAGGGCGCCCACGACATCGACGTGATCCACTGGCTGGCCGGCGGCTACACCCGCCGTGTCTCCGGCATCGGGGACCTCGCCGTCTACGGCGACGTCACCGATCGGCGCGACAACTCCGATCGCCAGATGCGTGACTGGTACGACGCGGACATCTGGCCGCCCACCGCCCAGAAGGAGCTGAACCCCGTCATCGACGTCGAGGACATCTCGATGATCAACATGACGTTGGACAACGGTGTGCTGGCCTCCTATCAGCAGTGCCACTTCACCCCGGACTACTTCCGCAACTACACGGTGATCGGGGACGCCGGCCGGATCGAGAACATGGGAGACGGCAGCGGGGACCAGATCCATATCTGGGAGTCCCGCCGCTCCGGCCCCGGTCGGCCCGACGCCGTCGAGGTGATCGCCCGCGCCGACGGCGGTCACGGCGGCGCCGATCCCAGCCTGGTCGCCGAGTTCTTGGCCTTCGTGCGCCATGGCGGCGTCACCGATGTCTCCGCCGTCGCCGCCCGCGAGGCCGTGGCCACCGGGGTGTACGGCGCGGAGTCGATCCGCAGCGGCGGGATGCCGTACGACGTCCCGGCCGTGCCCGACGCCCTGCGCCGCTACTTCGACGAGGGCCAGCCCTGAACCGGACGCCCCCTCGCGGTCGGTCGCGGCGGGGCTCGAGGAGCCTACCGACTACCGACTACCGACTACCGACTGCTGACCGCGGGCCGCCGCCATGCGGGGGATCGGTGATCAGAGGGCGGACGAGTCGGCCGCCGCCGGCGTGCCGCGCTCGTACCGGAACCACTTGTCGGTGACGGCCAGCTCGGGATCGATGCCTATCGGGCCCGCGTAGACCAGGCACATGCCGAGCACGTCGCCG
>JAKDNE010000073.1 GCA_030451965.1 Brachybacterium sp.
TCCCAGGTGCAAGGAACTAACATGGTGTCATGTCCTTTGTGTTGTCCCTCCTTGTCGTGCTGCACCTGATCTGCTGGGCCGTGGCGCTCGGCACCTGGGTGGCAGCTGCCCGCACCCGTCAGCCGAACCCGGGCATGGCCCATGCCGTCGCCGGTGCCGTCGTGATCGGCATCCTGCTGGCCGTCCTGGTCTCGATCCCCGGCCTCACCGCTGGTGACCCGAACCATATGAAGCTCGGCATCAAGCTGCTGGTCGGCCTGGTCGCCGTGGTGCTCGCCTACATCGCGAAGAAGAAGGGGCCCGAGACCTCCTCTGCGGTGTGGTTCGGCATCCCCACCGCGATCGTCCTGAACGTGATCATCGCCGTGTTCGTCTGAGCTGCCCCGGAGCGACCTGCCACGACGGGTCCTCCTCTCGCACGCTCCGTCCACACCGGGCCCGACAGCATCCCCGCTGTCGGGCCCGGCCCTATCCTGGAACCCTCATGAGCTCTCTCTTCGACGATCTTTCGCTGCCCGCCGCCTTCCACCGCCTCGACGGGGTCTCGGTGACCCCGGAGTCCCGCGACCAGCGGCGCGAGGGGGACCCCACGGCACCGTCCGGCGAACACGCTCAGCTCGGCGGACAGCGGCAGGTCGAGGTGCCGCTGATCGGGGAGGAGCCCCCGGAGGAGGAGCCTCCGTACGACGCGGAGCCCCCGTTCGACGAAGAGCCCCCGTACGATGACGCTCCGCCGCCTGCTGTCGAGGATCTGCCGCGGCCCCCGACGGAGTTCGCGCAGGCGCCGCATCCGGCCGATCGGCCCGCGTCCTTCGCGACGGGGCCGGGCCCAGGGATCGACATCTCCGGCCTCACCGAGCTCACCGATGCCCTGAACCCGGCCCAGCGCGAGGCGGTCGTGCATCGCGGCTCCCCGCTGCTGATCGTCGCCGGCGCCGGTTCCGGCAAGACTCGGGTGCTCACACGGCGCATCGCCCACCTGCTGCGCTCCGGGGAAGCGCTGCCGGGGGAGATCCTCGCGATCACCTTCACCAACAAGGCCGCCGCCGAGATGCGCGAGCGCGTGGGCGAGCTGGTGGGCCCGGTCGCCCGCAGCATGTGGGTCTCCACCTTCCACAGCGCCTGCGTGCGGATCCTGCGCCGCGACGCCGCCGCGGCCGGGCTGAAGAGCTCCTTCACGATCTATGACAGCGCCGACTCGCTGCGCCTGATCACCACGATCGCCAAGGATCTCGAACTCGACACGAAGAAGCACGCTCCGCGTGCGCTGGCCTCGCGGATCTCCACGCTGAAGAACGACCTGATGGATCCGATCGACTTCGCCGACCAGGCCGAGAGTGCGAAGAACCCCTTCGAGAGGACCCTCGCGCGGATCTTTACGAACTACACCGCGCGGCTGCGCCAGGCCAACGCGGTGGACTTCGACGACCTCATCGGTCTGACCGTCACGCTGCTGCGGGAGAACCCGGCGATCCGGGAGGGCTACCGCCGCCGCTTCCGTCACATCCTGGTGGACGAGTACCAGGACACCAACACCGCCCAGTACCAGCTGGTGCGGGAACTGGTGGGGGACGACCCCCACGCCGACCTCACCGTGGTGGGCGACTCGGACCAGTCGATCTATGCCTTCCGCGGTGCGACGATCCGCAACATCGTCGAATTCGAGCAGGACTTCCCCTCTGCACGCACCATCGTGCTCGAGCAGAACTACCGCTCCACGCAGAACATCCTCACCGCCGCGAATTCCGTGATCGAGGAGAACGCCGGCCGGCGCAAGAAGAACCTGTGGACCGATCAGGGCGAGGGAGAGCAGATCACCCTCTACGTCGCCGACGACGAACGGGAGGAGGCCCGGTACATCGGTCGTCAGATCGATGCCCTGGTCGATGACGGCCGCAGTGCGGGAGACATTGCGATCTTCTATCGCGCCAACGCGCAATCCCGAGCGCTCGAGGACCAGCTGATCCGCGTCGGCCTGCCGTACCGGGTGGTCGGCGGCACCCGCTTCTACGAGCGTCGCGAGATCAAGGACGCGATCGCCTATCTCAAGGTGCTCACCAACCCGGCCGATGAGATCAACCTGCGTCGCATCCTCAACGTCCCCAAGCGTGGCATCGGCGACCGGGCCGAGGCCGTGATCGCGATGCTCGCCGAGCGGGAGCGGATCAGTTTCGGTGAGGCTCTGCGCCGCGCGGAGGAGGCTCCTGGCATCGCCACCCGTTCGCTGAACGCCGTGCGGACCTTCGTGGCGATGCTCGAGGACCTCCAGGCGATGGCCGCCGACGGGAACGGGCCCGCGGACCTGGTGGAAGCGATCCTGCAGCGCTCGGGCTATTACGCCGAGCTGCAGGGCAGCGACGACCCGCAGGACGAGTCCCGCCTGGAGAACCTCGCCGAGCTGGTCAGCGTCGCCGCCGAGTTCGAGGCGCAGATGGAGGAGGCCGACGCCGTCGCCAGCGAGTACGAGGACGAGGCGGGGGATCCTGACGCGACGGATCCGGCGACGACCGCGAACACGAACACGAACACGGCCACGGTCACGGCGACGGCGGGGGCGGTCCCCGACCCCGGTGCCGACATCGCTCCCGACGCGGCGCTGACCCTCCCGGATGATCTCGAGGCGAGCCTCGTGGATCGCTTCCTGGAGAAGGTCTCCCTGGTGGCCGATGCGGATCAGATCCCCGGTGAGGAGGATCAGTTCGTCACCCTGATGACCCTGCACACCGCCAAGGGCCTCGAGTTCCCGGTCGTGTTCCTCACCGGCATGGAGGACGGCACCTTCCCCCATAACCGCACCCTGGGCGATCCCGAGGAGCTACAGGAGGAGCGGCGCCTGGCCTACGTGGGAATCACCCGCGCCCGCGAGAAGCTCTTCCTGACCCGGGCCCAGATGCGATCGCTGTGGGGGCAGACCCAGTTCATGCCCGCCAGCCGCTTCCTCGACGAGGTGCCCGAGAGCGTGCTGGACGTGGCGCGCGCGGGCTCCACGCTCAGCGGCGCCGGATTCGGCGGCTACAGCGGCTCCGGCGGATATGGGGGCGGTACCGGTGCGAGTGATCGCCGCGGCCCCTCCTTCAGCGGCGGCATCAGCGGAGGGCGCAGCGACATCAAACGCCCCAGCCTCGGCTCCGGCCGCAAGGCCATCCCGGCCGACAAGCTTCCCCAGCTCGCGGTGGGTGACCGGATCACCCACGACTCCTTCGGGATGGGGACGATCACCGAGATCGCAGGGCAGGGCGAGAAGACCCAGATCGAGGTGCAGTTCAAGGCCCCGCACGGCACGAAGCGCCTGGTCCTGCGCTACGCCGCGATCACCAAGCTCTGAGGGTCGTGCCGCCGGGCGAGCAGGCGGCGCCCCCTCGCGCGGGTCAGCCGGTGACGCGGATCAGTGCACGCGCACCGCGCTCCAGGTCCACGAAGGAGTGGTTCACCGCGGTGTAGGTGCCGGGCTCGTCGAAGACCAGCTCGACGAACCCGCCCTGCGCCGAGGCCAGATCCAGGGCCTGCGCCCCGCCGCGGGTCTCCGACTCCGGTCGAAGCAGGTACTCGCCCTCCTTGAACACGGTGTCGAACACCCCGCCCACCACGTGGAAGGAGATCCCGCGCGAGGGCCCGGCTGCGAGCACCCACAGCCGCACCCGCTCGCCGACCCGGGCCTCGAGCGGGGAGTGCACGTACTGGTTCGCGTGCCCGTTGAACACCGTCGCATCCGGGCGCTCGGCCGCGATCTTCGCCGGGCTCACGGGATGGGCGTCCTCATACATCGCCGCATCGGAGCCGGGGGCACCGGCAGGCACCAGGTAGTGCTCGGACTGGACCAGGACGTACTCGCGATCCGCTTCGGCCAAGCCCGCCGGCGGCACGATCAGCGCGCCCATCATGCCGGCGGCGAGATGGACCGACATCGGCATCGTCGCGCAGTGATACAGCCAGATCCCGGAGTGGTCGGTCGTGATCGCGTACTCGAGCGAGTCGCCGGGCGGGATCGTGCGCATCGCCTCGTCGGGGGCGACGCGACCGGCATGCAGATCCAGCGAGTGCCCCATCGCGCTGCTGTTGACCAGGTCCACGGTGAGCCGTGAGCCCAGCTCGGAGCGGAGGGTCGGGCCCACCACAGTGCCGTTGTAGGTCATCGCGTCCATGTGCACGCCGGGCGCGATCTCCGCAGCGACGTCCGTGACCTCGAATCGCACACGCTGCTCGGGGCCGGAGGCCGCGGGCAGGCGTGCATCGCGCACCTGATGGTCGTCCCCCGGTGCGGCCCGCAGGTCCAGTGGGATCCGGGTGAGCTCATCGGTGCCGGCAGTGCCGGTGGAGGGCGTGACCCCAGCCGGGGAAGGACCGGCGCCGACGGCGGTGACGGAGAGGGTCATCCCCATCGCCCGGTGCCCGACGATCGAGCACCAGCCCTCGAGGTCATGGGAGATCACCCCGGCCTCCACGGTGGTGCTCGCCCCGGGCTGCAGCCGTCCCGAGCTGACACCGGAGGCGAGCACGAGGTCGTGGACGTCATGGGGATCGTCATTGGCCAGCTCGATCACCAGCGTGTTCCCGGCCGGCACCTCGAGCACATCGGGCCGGAAGCGCATATCGGCCATGCTCACCTCGAGCGTGGTGGTCTCCCCGGTCGGGGTGACGGTGCGGTGACCGGCAAGGACCCCGCCTCGGCCGGTCTCGGCGGGCAGCGAGCCCTGGGCACGATCCAGCGCGGACCCCAGCGCCGTCACCCCGAGCACCGAGCCGAGGCCGAGCAGCGTACTGGTGAGTGCGCGCCGGTCCATGGCCCCCGGGCGCATCTCCGGGCGATCCTTCGCGGGGCTCTCCCGCCGGGTGCCCGCGGCGGTGGATGCTCGGGCGGTGGCAGCGGGAGACCCCCCTGCGCGGGCTGCTGCAGTGCCCGATGCCGCGGCGCCTGATGCTGCGGCACCTGAGGCCTCAGCGCGTGTCGGGGGTCCGACGGGAAGCGTGGTGCCGGTGCCGGTGCCGGTGCCTGTGCTCGACCGGGAGCCGCCCAGGGGCAGCGACGTCCCGGCGCCGGATCCTGTGCTCGGCGCCGGAGGCGCGGAGGGAATCGGCGGATCGGTGCGCCGATGCTTCACACTGGCCCGGATCGCGGTCACCAGCAGCACCGGGAACGAGACCAGCACCGCGAAGGCCAGCGCCGACAGCGCCACCCGCGAGAGCGAACCGAAAGAGGCCACCTCCGCCGTGCCGACGGTGAGGGCGGAGAACAGCGCCGCCGCACCGGTGCCTCCGATCCCGGCCAGCACGAACAGCGCGAGCACCAGGTTAAAGGTGACCACACGCAGCACGGCGAAACGGCTCATGGCAGCGAGCGCGGCAGTCGTCGAGCGTGGACCGCCGCGCAGCGTCACGGGGAGCAGGTAGCTCATCGCCCCGAACAGCACCTGCAACAGGAACCCGGCGACGAAGGGCATCGTGAGCTGCTGGACGTCCGCGGCCGCCAGGGCGCTCGAGAGCTGCTCGTCGGCCGAACGCCACCACACCACGAGCAGTCCCAGCAACGTCACCGCGAACCAGGCGACCCCGGCCGCGATCGAGAGGACCGGGAACAGTGGCAGCGGGATCCGCCGCTCCTGGCGGGCCGAGCGGATCCCGAGCCGCACCAGGGTCACCGCCACCCAGGCGAAGGAGCCCAGGTACGCGAGCAGGAACGCACAGCCCAGCAGCGTCGAGCCGAGGAGAGCGCCCGCAGTGGCCCCCAGCACGGACAGCAGCATGCCCAGCAGTCCGCCGGCGGCGCGTTTCGCGGTCCCCGGCTCGATCCGAGTGCGCAGCACCGTCGGCCACAGGGTCAGCAGGGTGCCGGCCACGGTCACGCCCACGAATCCCAGGATGTTCACGAGCTGGTGCGCCAGCAGCAGGCGTCCCTGCCAGGGCTCGCCCGGGCTGAACGCCATCAGCGCACCGAGTGTCGCCCCGACCGGGATCAGGCAGGCGGCGGCGATGTACGCCTTGACCGTGAACTCGAAGCGCGGGGCCAGCGCTGCCCGCACCTGCGTGCCCAGCGCTGCGGCGTACCAGACCAGCGCCGCGGAGACCATCAGCGCTCCGAGCACCACCACCCAGGGCCACGAGGGCAGCATCCCCAGGATCGTCACCAGCACGCCCACGCTCAGCAGCTGGATCCGGCGCACCTGCCGCGGGCGCGACTCCTCACCGAGACGGGTCTTCAGCAGCGCCTCGGCGAAGTGCTGCCCCCACACCATGATCGAGGTCGTGATCAGTCCCAGGGTGACCATGTGCACCATCAGCCAGCGCGATTGCGGGATCCACTGATGGATCAGCACCACCACGATCAATGCCGCCATCCACCACATCACCGGCCGTGAGGCCCGACGGTGCCACGCGTCGCGACCACCGGGCGAGGTTCCCGCGCGGGAGGGGCGCTGCGGGGACGGCGATGCTGCGGCGGGGGAGGGAGATGCGGTCATGACCACCTCGGACGGAGCCCCGGCCAGGGCGGTGGGCGCCAGGTCGGGACACGGACAGGGACCGTTCCAGAATACGACCGGCCCCGGTATCGCGTCGGCGGCGAAAGTCCTCGCATGATCGACACGCGGGCTCTCGCCGCGTCGTCACCGGTGCGCGACTGCGTCAGCGGTCGCGCGGGTCCTCGGTGGCATCGAGCGCTTCCCGCGAGCGCTTCGACTGCGCGTACAGTCCGCCGCCGAAGCTGACCGCCACGATCAGCCCGACGATGATCAGCACCGTGGTGAAGGGGATCGGGATCCCGGCAGCGGCGAGCACTCCCCAGATCACCACCAGGGACAGCCCGATCAGCAGCGCGTCCCGCAGGGCCCGCATGATCCGCGGGACGATGTTCACCGAGGCCACGCGCCGGCTGGCCACCGTGTAGTAGGCCGCGGCATCCTTGCCCAGCCGCTCGCGGTCCACGCTCGGACGCGGAGCCGTGGCCGTCCCCGGGGCGAAGGGCCGGGGGTCTGCCGGCCGGGTGGTCCCGTCGGTGTCCCGCCGTGAGGCGCTCCGCTCCTGGCCGCCGTCCCCGTCACGGGCCGGGCTCCGCGGCGTCTCGTCCGGGCGGTGTCCCTCGTCGATCGCCTTCCCGGCGGCGCGCACGTAGGCACTCGCCTGCCCGGACGCACGTCGGGCGGCATCCTTCGCCCCGGGGGTCTGCTTGCGTGCAGTGTTCCGTGCGGCCTTCGCGTAGGTCTTCCAGTCGGCCATGGCGTCTCCTCCCCTCAGTGGTTCTCGTCGCGTCGTCCGCGGCGCCGCTGCTCGGCGCGCTCGCGGATGTCGACATCACGGGGATCGTAGCGACGCTCGTCCTCGCGGAAGCGGATGTCGCCGCCGCCTCGCGCCTGCCGCTGCGGCCGCGGGTTCCGCGCCCGGTGGTCGTTGTAGTACGAGAGCCCCACGTTCAGCCCCAGGGTGATCACGACGGACAGGGCGAAGCCGGCGAAGGTCGAGCGCACCCCGAGCAGGCGCAGCACGATGAACAGCACACCGATCGCGATCACGCTGAACCCGATGTGATCACGCACGCGCTGGACCAGGCTGCGGGCTCGTCGACTCATCCCGCCATCGTAGTCGCCGCACCTGGGCGCGACCCTCAGCCGCAGCACCGACGGTCCCGTCGGGCGGGCCGGTCCGCGCCCTGCGGGGACGAGGTCGGCAGTGAGACACCCCGCACCCCGGACCCCGTGTCTCGACCAGCGTGCCGGAAGCGATACCCTGAGCGTGTTCCCAGGGGTGGCATCGAGGCCAGTGCGGCCTGCCGCCCACTGCCGACATCGAGAGGAAATGCACCCCGTGGACCTGTATGAGTACCAGGCCCGCGATCTCTTCGAGAAGCACGGCGTGCCCGTGCTCGGAGGAGTCGTCGCGGAGGATCCGGCAACTGCCAAGGCCGGAGCAGAGAAGCTCGGCACCCCGGTCGTCGTCGTCAAGGCCCAGGTGAAGACCGGTGGGCGTGGCAAGGCCGGCGGCGTCAAGATCGCGAAGTCCCCCGAGGAGGCGGAGCAGAAGGCCTCCGAGATCCTCGGTATGGACATCAAGGGCCACACCGTCCACCGCGTGATGATCGCGGCCGGAGCCGATATCGCCGAGGAGTACTACTTCTCGCTGCTGCTGGACCGGGCCAACCGCAACTACCTCGCCATGTGCTCCGTCGAGGGCGGCGTGGAGATCGAGCAGCTCGCCGTCGAGCGCCCCGAGGCGCTCGCCCGCGTGGCCGTGGATCCCACTGTCGGAATCGACCAGGCCAAGGCCGAGGAGATCGTCTCGGCCGCGAAGTTCGACGCCGAGACCGGTGCCAAGGTCGCCCCCGTGCTGGTGAAGCTCTGGGACGTCTACAAGAACGAGGACGCCACCCTGGTCGAGGTGAACCCGCTGGTCAAGACCGGTGACGGTGACATCGTGGCCCTGGACGGCAAGATCACCCTCGACGACAACGCCGAGTTCCGCCACGAGGATCACGCCGCGCTCGTCGACGTGACCTCCGAGGACCCGCTGGAGACCAAGGCCAAGGCCCTGGATCTCAACTACGTCAAGCTCGACGGCGAGGTCGGCATCATCGGCAACGGAGCGGGACTGGTCATGTCCACCCTCGACGTGGTCGCCTACGCGGGCGAGAAGCACAGCGTCAAGCCCGCGAACTTCCTCGACATCGGCGGCGGCGCCTCCGCCGAGGTGATGGCCAACGGCCTCGACGTCATCCTCGGTGACGAGCAGGTCTCCGCCGTGTTCGTCAACGTCTTCGGCGGCATCACCGCATGCGACGCGGTCGCCAACGGCATCGTCGGCGCCCTGAAGAAGCTCGGCGACGCGGCGACCAAGCCGCTCGTGGTCCGCCTCGACGGAAACAATGTCGAAGAGGGTCGCTCGATCCTCGCGGACTTCGCCCATCCCCTCGTCACCCAGGCCGACACCATGGACGGCGGCGCCGCGAAGGTCGCCGAGCTCGCCGCCGCAGGAAAGTGAGCAGCACCCGACATGTCTATCTTTCTCGATGAGAACAGCAAGGTCATCGTCCAGGGCATGACGGGCTCGGAGGGCATGAAGCACTCCCAGCGCATGCTCGACTCGGGCACCAACATCGTCGGCGGCGTGAACCCGCGCAAGGCCGGCCAGTCCGTCACCTTCGAGGGCGGTGCGGAGGTTCCGGTCTTCGGGACCGTCGCCGAGGCCATGGAGGCCACCGGTGCGAACGTCTCGGTGGTCTTCGTGCCGCCGAAGTTCGCCAAGAGCGCCGCGATCGAGGCGATCGACGCCGCGATCGAGCTGTTGGTGATCATCACCGAGGGCATCCCGGTCAAGGACTCCGCTGAGTTCTTCAACTACTCGCAGGCCAAGGGCACCACCCGCATCATCGGGCCCAACTGCCCGGGCCTGATCAGCCCCGGCAAGTCCAACGCGGGCATCACCCCCGCGAACATCACCGGTGCGGGGAAGCTGGGCCTGGTCTCCAAGTCCGGCACCCTGACCTACCAGATGATGTACGAGCTGGCGGACATCGGCTTCACCACCGCCATCGGCATCGGCGGCGACCCGGTCATCGGCACCACCCACATCGATGCCCTCGAGGCGTTCGAGAACGATCCGGAGACCGCCGGCATCGTGATGATCGGTGAGATCGGCGGCGACGCCGAGGAGCGGGCGGCCGAGTACATCAAGGCGAACGTGACCAAGCCGGTCGTCGGCTACGTCGCGGGCTTCACCGCCCCCGAGGGCAAGACCATGGGCCACGCCGGCGCCATCGTCTCCGGCTCCGCAGGCACCGCGCAGGCCAAGAAGGAGGCCCTCGAGGCCGCCGGCGTCAAGGTGGGCAAGACCCCCACCGGGACCGCCGACCTGATGCGCGAGATCATCAAGGCCCAGGCCTGAGCGCCGACCCTCAGGACAGCGACGGCTGAGACCGTCACCTCCCTGGACCGCGCCCCGGATCCCCCGCGGATCCGGGGCGCTGCGCATCCGCCGCCGGAGGCGTGGCGACGGCGGCATCTCCTCCTCATGGCTGAGGCGGCATGGCGCATCCAGCGGCGACGATGTCCCCATGACCGCTCCTCCGCCGGCCCCGGGCGCTGCCGCAGACCCCGCTCCCGACCCCACCGTCCCGCTGCACCAGGATGCTTCCCGCGCTCGACGTGACCATCCGCTGGCGCTCGGCGTCCTGGGCGGCATCTTCGGTATCGCGATCGCACTGACCATGCTCCGCAGCCCCCAGGGGATCGTCGTCTCCGCCGATCCCGGCTACGCGCCCACGGCCCTGCCCCTGCTGCTGGTCCCTGCCGCACTCACGATCCTGCTGACGCTGCTGCTGCCGGCGGGGCGCGGCGGCAGCGCGGTCACCGTGCGCCGTCGACATCGCGCCACGGGGGAGAGCGCGGGACTGATCGCCCTGGTCGTCGGCTTCGCGCTGCTGGCCCCGGTGCTGCCTCGGCCCGAGGACGCTGTGCTGCTGAAGTTCACGATGTTCCTGCTGCTCCCGGTGCTGGTGCTCGTCATGGTGGGGCGGCGGCGCGGTCCCAGCGTGCACATCGCGCGGCCGCTGGTCGCGCCGTGGGTGATGCTCGTCCCGGCGCTCGCCCTCGGGGTGCTCTCCGCTGTCGGCCCGTTCTCCTCGGGCATGCCGAGCTCGTGGCCGCCGCTCGCCGTGCTGATCGTCGCAGCCACCGCGACGGCGATCACCGCGGGTATCGGCGAGGAGGTCCTCGTGCGCAGACTGCTGCAGACCCGGGTGGAGGCCCTGGTCGGTCCCTGGACCGGCATCTTGGCGACCTCACTGCTGTTCGGTCTGATGCACCTCCTCTCTCACGGCGAGGGGCCACTCTGGGCGAGCGCCGCTCAGGTGATCGCCCTGCAGGGGACGACCGGGATCGCCCTCGGCGTGATCTGGAACCGCTGGCGCAGGCTGTGGCCCTGCGTGCTCGCCCACCTCCTGCTCAACGGCCTCGCGGTCCTGCTGCACCTGGTGGGACTGCCGGGCTGAGAGCGCCGATGCCGATGGCGAAATCGTCCCTCGCCCCGCGAAGCGCCGACTAAGCTGGCCGGAACCCGCTGTGCGCCCGACCGAGGAGGGGACCTGTGTCCGGAGATCTCATCGACACCACGGAGATGTATCTGAAGA
>JAKDNE010000074.1 GCA_030451965.1 Brachybacterium sp.
GAGGTCGTCCCGAGGATCCAGCAGATGCCGGGGGACGTGACGACGGATGCCGCGAAACGATGGTAAGGGTATCCTCAGCGATTTGTCGAACGATGGTGTTTCGTAAGTCGCGTGCGGCGCTCTCCGAGGGAGACGGTGGCGGCCAAGCCCAGCGTCAGGAAGCCGGCGGCGGTGAACGCGGCATAGCGGGTGCCATCGGAGAAGGCGGCCTTGGCGGCGTCGGCCGTGGCGGGATCCTGCTCCAGACCGGCGATCGCGGCCCCGGCGCTGTCGACCACGGCGGTGACCACGGTGTCGCGCTGCGCTGCGGGCGCGCCCTGGTCCTCGAGGGTGGAGGAGAGAATGCTGCCCGTCGAGGAGAACAGCACGGTGCCCAGGATCGCGATGCCGAGTGCGGAGCCCACCTGGCGCGCGGTCGACTGAGTGCCTGAGCCCTGGCCCGAGAGCTCCACCGGGACGTCCTGCAGGATCACACCTGTCAGCTGCGCGGTGGCCAGGCCCACCCCGAACCCGTAGACGATCAGAGCCGGGATCAGCCAGCCCCAGGCGGCGTCGGGACCCACCACCAGGCCGATCCACACGATGCCCAGGATCTCGGCGAGCAGGCCGGCGCGCACCACCCATACGGGGGCGATCTTTCCGCTCGCTGTGGCCGCGATGCCGGAGGCGAGGAAGGAGCCGCCCGCGAGGGCGACCAGGATCAGGCCGGTCTGCAGGGCACTGAAGCCGAGCACGAACTGCAGCCAGATCGGGAGCGAGAGGATGATGCCGAACTCGCCGAGAGAGACCATCAGCGCCACGATGCTGCCGTTGCGGAAGCTCGCGATGCGGAACAGCGACAGCTCCAGCAGCGCCGGCCTGCCCGCGCGCACCCGGTGTCGCGCCCAGAGCAGGAAGGCGGCCAGTGAGAGAACTGTGAGGGCGAAGGCGATCGGCACCGGGGACAGGGGCAGTCCCCAGTGCACGGAGCCGAGGCTGATATCCCCCGAGGTCGCCCACCAGCCCAGCGAACGGCCTTCGATGAGTCCGAAGGTCAGCGAACCGAACAGCATCACCGACAGGAGCGCGCCCACACCGTCGAGGCTCCTGCGATGCTCCGAGCGGGACTCGCGGACGGTGAGCATCGTACCGAGGATGATCAGCACGCCCAGCGGAACGTTGATCCCGAAGGCCCAGCGCCAGGAGAAATCCGTGGCCAGCCATCCGCCGAGCAATGGCCCCAATGCGGCCATGCCTCCGATCGTCGAGCCCCACACCGCGAAGGCGATACCGCGCTCACGACCGTGGAAGGTCGCATTGATCAGCGAGAGCGTGGTGGGCAGGATCATCGCGCCTCCCACGCCTTGGACCAGGCGCGCCCCGATCAGCAGCTCGGTGGTCGGCGCCGACGCCGCAGCGACGGACGAGGCGGCGAACAGCATGACCCCCCACAGCAGCAGGCGCCGGCGGCCGATGCGGTCACCGAGCGTGCCGAAGAGCAGCAGCAGGGCGGCGAAGACCAGTGTGTAGGCCTCCTGGACCCACTGGACCTGGGTGGACGAGCTGTCGAGGTCCTCCACGATCGATGGCAGAGCGACGTTGACGATCGTGGAGTCCACGATGATCAGCGAGACCCCGACCGAGATGACCACCAAGGCGGCCCAGCGTCGAGGGTCCGGGCGGGTGGTGCCGGGCAGCGGAGATACGGCAGATGGCATTCCACGAGAATACTGCTTAGTTAGCCTAGCTAGCAGTGCGTGCAGTCAGGTCGTACCTGGTTCATCCGCCGCATCGTGGAGAGGATCAGCGGGATTCCGGCCGCGGCATCCTGTCCTCGCTGGGCTCCTTGGCCGTGTCCCCCGCGGGCTCCTCGTCCTCGGTGTCCAGCACCACGCCGCGGCGGATGGAGATCGTCACCGCCACCGCGATCGCGGCGACGGCCGCGCCGGCGATCAGGTAGCGCATCGGGTTCGCGTCGCCGCTGAGCGCCGACATCCCCACCACGGCCGGGGCGATCAGCACGGCGACCAGGTTCATCACCTTGAGCAGCGGATTGATCGAGGGGCCGGCGGTGTCCTTGAACGGGTCGCCGATGGTGTCGCCGATGATGGTGGCCTCATGGGCGAGGGATCCCTTGCCGCCGTGGTGGCCGTCCTCCACCAGCTTCTTGGCGTTGTCCCAGGCACCGCCGGAGTTCGCGAGCATGATCGCCATCAGCACACCGGAAGCGATCGCCCCGGCGAGGTAGCCGGCCAGGGCCGGCGCCCCGAGTCCGAAGCCGACGGCGATCGGAGCGGCGACCGCGAGCAGGCCGGGCGTGGCCAGCTCCCGCAGCGAGTCGCGGGTGACGATGTCGACCACCCGGCCGTACTCCGGCTTCGCCGTACCCTCCATGATCCCGGCGATCTCCCGGAACTGGCGGCGCACCTCATACACGACGGCGCCGGCGGCCCTGCTGACGGCGCTGATCGCGAGGCCGGAGAACAGGAACACCACCGCGGCACCGATGATCACGCCGACCAGGGTCTGCGGGGAGAAGACGACGGACTGAGCCAGGAAGTCCTGGTAACGCTCGCCGAGCACCTCGTGGATGGCGTCGGTATAGGAGCCGAACAGGGCAGTCGCGGCGAGCACGGCGGTGGCGATCGCGATGCCCTTGGTGATCGCCTTGGTGGTGTTGCCGACGGCGTCGAGCTCGGTGAGCACCTGGGCACCCTCGCCGTCCACATCCCCGGACATCTCGGCGATGCCCTGGGCGTTGTCGGTCACCGGGCCGAAGGTGTCCATCGCGACGATCACGCCGACGGTGGTGAGCAGGCCGCAGCCGGCCAGCGCGATCGCGAACAGCCCCGCGATCCCGGAGCCGCCGAGCAGGAAGGCGCCGAACACCGCCGCGGCGATCACCAGGGCAGTGAACACTGCGGATTCCAGGCCGAGCGAGAAACCGGAGAGCACCACGGTCGCGGCACCGGTGCGGGAGGTGGCGGCGACCTGGCGCACGGGTCGGTCCTCGGTGCTGGTGTAGTAGCCGGTGAGGTAGAGGATCAGCACGCCCAGGGCGATGCCGATCGCCACGGCTCCGGCGGCGATGATCCGGGGATCGTCGATCGCTGCGGTCGAGTCCTCGATGCCGAGCTCGGCGAAGCTGCCGGGGAGGTAGACGAAGGCGGCCACCGTGCACAGCACCGCCGAGATCACGGCGGAGACCAGGAAGGAGCGTCGGATCGTGGTCAGGGCGCTCTGGCCGGTCTTCGGGGTGGTGAGGTAGATGCCGATCAGAGCGGTGAGCACGCCGATCGCAGGAACGATCAGGGGGAACACCATGCCGGCCTCGCCGAACGCGGCGCGGCCCAGGATGAGCGCGGCGACCAGGGTCACCGCGTAGGACTCGAAGAGGTCCGCGGCCATCCCGGCGCAGTCGCCCACGTTGTCGCCGACGTTGTCCGCGATGGTGGCGGCGTTGCGGGGGTCGTCCTCGGGGATGTTCTGCTCGACCTTGCCCACCAGGTCGGCGCCGACGTCGGCCGCCTTGGTGAAGATGCCGCCGCCGACACGCATGAACATCGCGACCATCGCCGCGCCGAAGCCGAAGCCCTCGAGCACCAGAGCGGCGTCCCCGCCGAAGAGCAGCACCACGATGCCGGCGCCGAGCAGGCCGAAGCCGATCGTCGCCATCCCGACGCAGGCGCCGGTGCGCACAGCGATGAGCATCGCCGGGTCACGGCCGACCTCATGGGCGGCGGCCGCCACCCGCACGTTCGCCCGTACCGCGAGCCACATCCCGAGGTAGCCGATCAGTCCGGAGAACGCGGCTCCCACCAGGAATGCGACCGAGCGCGCCCCGCGCAGCAGCATCCCCTCGGTGCCGGTCGCACCGTGGGTGGGCAGCAGCAGGAGCAGCACGAAGGTGAGGACGGCGAAGGCGCCCAGGGTGCGCAGCTGTCGTCGCAGGTACGCCGCAGCACCTTCCTGGACGGCGCCGGCGACCTCGTTCATGGCCTCGGTCCCGGTCTTGTGCCGCAGCACCTCGGTGCGGAACCTCAACGCCATCGCGATCGCGATGAGGGCGATCACCACGATCACCGCGACCGTGGTGAGACTCGCCGCGGAGAGTGTGATGGCTTCCGGTGTCATGAGGTCCTCCGCACGTCGTCGTGGGTCTGGGGTCCTTCACTCCCGCCGTCCTCCGCGATGAGTGCGACGGTCCTGGTGCGGGAACCCTAGCCGGAAATCCCCGTCACGAATACCCTTTCAGCCCGGCCCCGTCCGCGTCACCAGGGGTGCGCGGCCCATGCCAAGGGGTGATGCAGCCGCTCGGAAACGCCCGACATCGCGGCGGAGCGGTCGTGCGGCGGAGGGCTCACCGCAGGGCTTGGCAGGTCCAGTCCTCGGGGAGGGTCTCGCCCGCCAGCAGCTCACGGACCAGGGACTGCTCCTCGGGCGTGAGGTCCGTATCCAGGTGGGGGTAGATGATCGGTTCCTCCTTCCGGTTGTGGTCCTCCAGCAGGGAGAGTAGCTCGGTGCAGGCATCGGCGATCCCGCTCGCGGCGGAGGAGTCGTCCTCGAGGATCTCCGCCAGGGCATCCATGCGCTCCCATAGCTCGCCGTGCTCTCGGCGCATCACCATCAGCGGCATCATCAGCGGCCCGGGCGCGAGGCGCGGGAAGACCACCTCCTCCTCGAGATAGATATGTCGGCGCAGCGCCTCCATGGCGGTCAGCAGCGGACGAGCTCGCCGGGCAGGGTCGTGCTCAGCGGTGTCGGCGAGGAACGCCTCGATCCCGTCGTCGATCTGGTGGTGCTCCCGGGTGAAGGCCGCGGCGACGGAGAGCGCCGGCTCCTCGTGCAGCTCTGCGTCGTTCATGGTCATGGAGTTCAGGCTGCGACCGGGGTGGCCGTGCGGTCGCTCCGGTTCCGGCCTCGTCGGATGAGCTGGATCGCCACCACGACGACCGCCAGGGCGATGCCCACGACCGAGATGACGATCGATGGATAGACCATCATCACGCCGCCGCCGACCAGCATCACGCGTTCGACCCTCGTGGCATCCGCGAAGAAGTAGCCGGCCAGGCCCGCCGCGATCGCGACCATTCCCAGGATCACCGTCATCAGCGCCGGGATCAGCTCAGCGACCGTGCCGGCGAGCAGCAGCGACGGCTCGAGGACGAAGACGAACGGGATGAGGAAGCCGGCGATCGCCAGCCGCAGCGCGGTCACGCCGGTCTTGAGCGGATTGGAGCCCGCGATGCCGGAGCCGGCGTAGGCCGCCAGGCACACCGGCGGGGTGACGTCCGCGAGGATCCCGAAGAAGAACACGAACATGTGCGCCGCGATCATCGGCACATCGAAGTTGTTGACCAGGATCGGCGCGGCGACGGTGGCGGTGACCACGTAGTTGGCGGTGGTCGGCAGACCCATCCCGAGGATCAGGCTGACGATCATCGTCATCAGCAGCACCAGGATGAAGTTGCCCTGGGCGATGTCGATGACGGCGTTGCCGAGGCGGCCTCCCAGGCCGGTGCCGGTGACGGTGCCGGCCACGATGCCCGCGGTCGCACAGGCGGCGATCACCGGCAGTGCCGTGCGGGCCGCGGCCTCGAGCGTCTTCACGATGCCCGTGAGCGAGAGTCGGGTGGACTTGCGCAGGAAGCTCAGTGCGAAGGCTACGGCCACGCCCCACAGCGCGGCACGCGCCGGCGAGAAGCCGGACAGCATCATGAACACGATGATCACCAGCGGTGCCAGCAGGTCCAGCCTCGACAGGATGCTCTTCCAGCCGGGCAGCTCCGAGGCGGGAATTCCCTTGATCCGCATGCGCTTCGCCTCGAAATGTACTGACGCGAAGACACCCAGGAAGTAGAGGGCCGCGGGGATGATCGCGATGACGATGATCTCGTTGTACGGGATGCCGGTGTACTCCGCCATGATGAACGCGGCCGCGCCCATGATCGGCGGCATGATCTGCCCGCCGGTGGAGGCGGTGGCCTCGGTCGCGCCGGCGAAGTGCGACCGGAACCCGGCTCTCTTCATCAGCGGGATCGTGAAGGATCCCGAGGCGACGGTGTTCGCGACCGATGAGCCGGAGATCATCCCCTGCAGCCCGGAGGCCGCCACGGCCGCCTTCGCCGGGCCGCCGGTGAAGCGCCCGGTGAGACGGAAGGCGAGGTCGTTGAAGAGCACGCCGATGTTCGTGTGGATGAGCACCACGGCGAACAGCAGGAACAGGAAGATGAAGGTGGAGGAGACCTGGATCGGTGTTCCGAAGATGCCGGCGCGGGAGGTGAAGAAGGTCCCGACGGCGAAGTCTTCCCACGACTGGCCGGCGATGACGGTCGAATAGCCGATCGCCACCAGGCCGATGATCACGATCGGCAGGCCGACGCAGCGTCGGGTCGCCTCGAGCGTGAGCACGATGCCCAGGGTGGCGACCACGTAGTCGAGGCGCTCGAACCCCATGATCTGAACGATATTGCTGGTCAGATGCGCGTACCGCGCCACGATGTACAGGTTCACCGCGAGTGCGACCAGGGACAGCACCACGTCCCACCAGGGGATCCCGGCCTTCCCGCCGCGACGCTCGACCGTCTTGCCCGCGGGGTACAGCAGGAAGATGATCGAGGTGGCACCGGCGAGGTGGATCGCGCCCTGGATCAGCGAGGGCCGGGAGCCGAAGATCCCGGTGTAGAGGTGGAACAGGGTGAGGGCGACCGAGAGGCCGCCCACCACCCATGCCCACAGACCCAGATTCGTGCGGAATCGGCTGGATGTGTCGTGCTCGCGCAGCAACTCCTGGGCTCTCGCCTCGGCCTCATGCTGCGCCTGCTCGTCGTCGACCTCGAGAGCGGAGGCTCGCGGAGCGTCCTCGTGGTCCGCGGTGCTCATCTCAGAGGAGCCCCTCTTCCTCGTAGTACTTCTTCGCGCCCGGGTGCAGCGGGACCTCGCCCTGACCGGACAGGGCGAAGTCGTGGGTGATCAGACCGCCCTGCGGGAGGGTGATCGAATCGGCGTGCTCGAAGGTGGCCTTGGTGATCTCGTAGCCGACGTCGGGGCTGACCTGATCCATCGAGGCGATCAGCGCGGCGGCGACCGACAGGGTGGTCACCGGCTCCTCGAGGAAGTCGTAGGCCTCGGGCTTGATGGTGTAGACGTCGAAGAGGCTCTCCGAGGCGACCTGTTCGGCCTTGTCCTCATCGAGCGAGACCAGCGCGACGTCGTTGGTCGCGGCGAGATCGCCGAGCGAGCCCGTCGGGGTGCCGACGACGAACACCGACGCGTCGATGTTGTTGTCGCGCAGGAGGTCGAGCGAGCTCGAGAAGTCCTGCTCGAACGCGTCGTAGTCGCCCTCGCCGATGTCGTACGCGGCGAGGATCGCGTCGGAGACCGCGCGGGTGCCGGAACCGACGTCGCCCACGGCGATCTTCTTGCCCTTGAGGTCCGCGGCGGACTCGATGCCGCTGCCCGCGAGGGTGACGATGTGCGCGGCCTCGGGGTAGAGACCGGCGATCCAGCCGATGTTGTCGACCTGGGCTCCCTCGAACTCGCCCTCGCCGGTGACTGCGGTGTTGGCGGTGTCCGACTGGGCGATGCCCAGCTGCCACTCACCCTGGAAGATCTTGCCGATGTTCTCCACCGAGGCGCCGGAATCGGTGTAGGTGACCGTGATGCCGTCGATGTTGTCCTCGTAGATGGCCGCGTACTCGCCGCCGAGCGGGTAGTACACGCCGCCGGTGCCACCGGTGCCGAAGGTGAGGTCGGTGACGAAGTCTTCCTCGCCGCCTCCCCCGCCGCTTCCGCCGCTTCCGCCACCGTCATCGCTGCAGGCGGCGAGCAGGCCGAGGGCCGCCAGCGGGCCCAGCGTCGCAAATGTCCGTCGTCCGATTCTCATCGTGTGCGCTCCTCTTCGTCGAGGTCGTTCAGACCACGCTCGTATGGGGGCCCACCGGCTTCCCCGAAGGGTCACTGCGGGCAGGATGGGCCCATCTCACCACACGAAAGGCATTCGGCCACCGCTTATGGACGTCCGCAAGGCAACGGTGCAATAACGGTCGGGGCGACAGGATCCTGTGCGACGGCGCCGGAGTCAGCGCTGCCGGGCACGTCTCTCGCGCTTCTCCCGCGTTCCTGGGCGGGTGCGCGAGGGGTCAGGCGGAGGTCGGCGCGACGTCGAGAGCCGCGGCGTGCTCGCTGGTCCGGCGTGCAAGATCGAGGTCGCGACGGGTGATCCCGCCGACGTCGTGACTGGAGAGCGTCACAGTGACCTCGGGATACGTCAGGGTGAGGTCCGGATGGTGGTTCGCCTCCTCGGCGGAGGCCCCGATGCGGTTCACGAGATCGAGCCCGGTCGCGAAGTCACCGGTGGCGAAGCGGGCGGTGAGCGTCTCGCCGTCCTGACGCCAGCCGTTCAGCGCGGCATCGGCGATCTCGGCGGGAGTGAGGGTCTTCTTCGGATCAGCCATGTCCCCATCGTGCCCCTGACTGGGCCGGGCGGCTACCCCGCACAACGGTCCGGGGTGACGAGACCACATATCCCCCGGGGCCCGATCAACCTCGTTCCCGCATCGGCATGCGCCGGCCGCTGCGGTGCACCAGCACGAGGATCGCGACCTGGACCACCAGCAGCAGTGCTCCATATGCGACCTCGTCCCATCCCATGGAAAAGCCGGACTGTAGAGTGCCTATACCGCTGGCGACAGGGTAGAACAGCGGCCAGAGGATCAGCAGGTTCCGCACCAGCGCGAACACGATGGCGAAACCGAGGGCGAAGGTCCCGAAGCCGAGCGCGGCGGCCGGTGGCACGCTCCCCACATGCTGCAGCGCGAACCCGGCGCCGACCAGCAGGATCGCTGGCAGCCAGCCGAATGCCCGCTCCCAGCGCAGGTAGAGCCAGCCGAACACGAACAGCGGCTCCCACAGCACCATCAGGTTGCCCAGCAGATGGGGCGCCAGCGCGACCTCGTGCTGGGCGGCCAGTGTCACCAGCTGGTAGGCGGAACCGGCGCCGAGCACGGCGGAGACGATCAGGGACGGCACGAGGAAACGCCCGGTGAACCCGAGCCCCATCAAGCCCTCTCGGCGACGGCACAGCACCATTACCGCGGGCACCAGAGTGCCGAACACGAGGACGCCCGCGTACAGGAATCCGACGTGGACGGTGGCGCCGGCCCAGTAGCAGCCCCAGAATCCCAGCAGGGTCCCGCCTGCGATCACCGTGTCGAGACCGGGATCCCAGGCCACCATCCGGCGGCGAGCACGTGGTGCCCCGTCGACCTCGGTTCGTGCACTGCGCGTTGCCCCCGCTGCGTCAGTCATATGTCCATCCTGCCCGCTGTCCACCGCCGTGTCCGTGAAACAGGGAGATCGACCCGCCTCTGCACCCTCCTCGCACGTCGGCCACACTGGGGGCATGGAGGAACTGCGCGTGACCCCAGGCCCGGGCGCGCCTCGCGGTCTGCGGATCCCTGCAGCCGAGCTGCTCGAGCAGTTCTCCCATGCCTCCGGTCCCGGGGGCCAAGGGGTCAACACCACGGATTCCCGGGTCCAGCTGAGCCTGGACCTGGCCACCACGACGGCGCTCGACGAGGCCCAGCGCGCACGGGTGATCGCCGAGCTGTCCGCGAAGCTCGCCGGCACCGTCCTGACCATCACCGCCGCCGAGCAGCGTTCCCAGCGACAGAACCGTCGGGCGGCCCGTGAGCGGCTCGCCGCGGTGCTGCGCGAGGCGGTCGCCCCGGCGATGGAGCGTCGTGCGACCCGGCCCAGCAAGGGCTCGAGGCGTCGTCGGCTGGAGGCGAAGCGACGACGGGCGATGCTCAAGCAGTCGCGGCGCCCGCCCGGCTCCGAGTGATCCGGGCCGCTGATCCGGCCCGCCCCGAGCATTCTGGTCCGGCATCCGCCCCGCGTCACCTAGGTTGAGCACATGCTCCGTCGCCTCCTCGCCCGTCTCTTCTGGGCCGTGAGCCCCTGGAAGCTCGTCACGGAGCCCGCTCCGCGCCGCCCTTCCGTGATCATCGGTGCCCCGCACACCTCGAACTGGGACTTCGTGCTCATGCTGGCCATCTCCTGGCGCCTGCGGATCCCGCTGCGCTGGCTGGGGAAGCACTCCCTGTTCACCTCCTGGCGCGGCCCGCTGATGCGCGCTCTCGGGGGGATCCCGGTGGATCGCTCGGCGCCGAGCCGCGTCGTCGAGGAGGTGGTGGCCAGGGTGCACGCCGGTGAAGTGTTCGGCCTGGTCGTCACGCCCGATGGCACTCGCGGCGCGCACACTCACTGGAAGTCAGGCTTCTACCGCATCGCCCGCGAGTCAGGGATGCCGGTGGTGCTCGGCTACGTGGACCGCACCACCATGACCACCGGGCTGGGACCGAGCCTCGAGCTGACCGGCGATATCGCTGCGGACATGGACCGCATCCGCGCGTACTACGAGGACAAGGCCGGGTACCACCCGTCGCAGCGGGTCGAGCCGCACCTGCGGGAGGAGAACGGCGGGACTCCGGAGCCGGGAAGGGACAGCGGCTCCGGCGACCCGGCCGACGGGACCGGCGCAGGAGCCGGATCCCCCGGCTGAGTCCGGCCCGGGGTACCGTTCAGCCGTCGGCCCCGCACGGATTCGTGTGAGGCAGCCAGATCCAGCCCTCCTGGCGGGCGAGCGCCAGGTCCTCCCCGCACGGCGGAAATGCACGGCCGTGATCGACCTCGCGGGCGACCAGCGCTGCGATCACGGCGTCCAGTGCATCATCCTCGCGGGAGCAGAGCGCACGATGCCCGTTCCAGTCCAGCCACGGCAGTCGTTCGCTCAGCGAGGCGACCAGCGCAGCGCGCGGCGCCTGGTTCTTCACTCCTTTGTACCCTCGGTGGGTGAGCCCCCAGGTCTGCAGCGCCGCCGCGGGATACACCTCGCAGATCGTCCCCGAACCGTCGCGCATGACGTCGAGGCCGCGGTCGCGCAGCCCGGCCTCGATGCCGGCCCACCGCAGTGCCGGATGGGCGATGCGGTCCGTCGCGACGCTCAACGGGGTCAGGCCCGTCCGTCGACGCACCTCCAGATCCGTCGCCCGCATCGCCAGGCCACGGCGCCAGTCGTCCCCGGTGGACTCTGGCGCGGACTGCTCGAGCACGGCATGCGCGGCGAG
>JAKDNE010000075.1 GCA_030451965.1 Brachybacterium sp.
TCCGGTCCCCGACGCGCAGCGGCAGCGCGCGGTCCAGGGCGAGCCGGGCATGGTCGGGTCCGAGCGGGCGGATCCGGGCGGGCACCGCAGCCGTGCCGGCGTGGACGACGAGCTGTGCGGGTGCTTCGGCGAATGTCCCCCGCGCCGTCGCCCGCACGTCCAGGAGGTCCGTCATGGTCCAGGCGCCGATGGTGAGCAGCGCGTCGCCGCGGGCCACCGAGTCTGCGTCCACGGCGCGGAGGTTCACGGCGGCACGGCTCACGGGACCGAGCTGCTCCACGCTCTCCGCGCGGGACTGCAGGCCGCGCACCTGGACCCGTCGCGGAGGGCCATCGCCCGTCCACTCGAGCGTCTGCCCCACCCGGAGGGTGCCGCTGCTGAGGGTGCCGGTGACGACGGTCCCCGCCCCGGAGATGCTGAAGGAGCGGTCCACCCACAGGCGCACCAGCTCGTCCGGGGCGGGCTCACGGGCGGAGTCGAGCACCGTGTCCAGCACGGCCCGCAGCTCCTCCATCCCCTGCCCGGTGAGCGCGGAGACGGCCACGGCGGGAACCGTGGCGAGGCCGGTCCCCGCGAGCTCGGCGCGGGCCTGGGCAAGGACGTCCCCGACCCGGTCGGGGGCGAGGTCCGCCCGGGTGATGACGAGCAGGCCCTGGTCGATGCCGAGCGCCGCGATCGCGTCGCGGTGGTCGGAGGACTGCGCCTGCCAACCCTGGTCGGCCGCCACGACGAAGCACACGATCGGGGTGGGGCCGAGGCCGGCGAGCATGTTGCCGAGGAAGCGCTCATGACCGGGGACGTCGACGAAGGACACCTCACCGCCCGAGGGCAGGGTGGTCCAGGCGAAGCCGAGGTCGATGGTCAGTCCGCGCCGCTTCTCCTCGGCCCAGCGGTCCGGCTCGCTGCCGGTGAGGGCACGGATCAGGGCAGACTTGCCGTGGTCGACGTGACCGGCGGTAGCGACGACCTGCTTCATCACCGGTCGACCTCGCCGGCGGCCCGGGAACGGGCGATGGCGACGGCGCGGGCCACGCGCTCGTCGTCCTCGGCGGGCAGGCAGCGCAGGTCGAGCAGGCACCGCCCGCCCTGCACGGTCGTGACGACGGCCGGGTCCCCGATGCGCAGCAGGCCGGCGAGCTCGACCTCGAGGGAGATCGCCCATCCGGGCAGCGGCACCTCGGCACCTCCCCCGCCGCCGACGCGACCGGCATGCGGGACCACGGTGCCGTCGAGCTCAGCGGCGAGACGGGCGGTGCGCTCCCGCAGGACGGCCGGGACCGTGCGCAGCGCGTCGAGCACGGGAGGGACCGGACCGTCCAGGGTCGCTTCCAGCGCGGCGAGGGCGAGCTTGTCGGCGCGCACCGCCCGCGCCAGCGGGTGGCGGGCGAGGCGGGCGATGACGTCGGCCCTGCCCAGCAGGATCCCCGCCTGGGGGCCGCCCAGGAGCTTGTCTCCGCTGACGACGACCACGTCCGCGCCGTCCCGCAGGGCGGTGGCGACGTCGGGCTCGTCCGGCAGCAGGGCCTCGGGCGCGAGCAGCCCGCTGCCGAGGTCCGCGATCAGCGGGACGGCCGCGTCCCGGCAGGGCCCGGCGAGCTCGGCGAGGGGGACCTCGCTGGTGAAGCCGATGATGCGGTAGTTGCTGGTGTGGATGCGCAGCACGCAGCCGGTCCCGGGGCCGAGGGCGTCGGTGTAGTCGACCAGGTGGGTGCGATTGGTGGTGCCGACCTCGTGCAGTCGGGCTCCGGTGGAGGCGATGAGGTCGGGCAGACGGAATCCGGCGCCGATCTCGATCATCTCGCCGCGGCTGAGCACCACCTCGCCGGTGCCGGCGAGCGCGGTGGTGGCCAGCAGCAGGGCCGCGGCGCCGTTGTTGACCACCAGTGCGTCCTCCGCGTCCGGGCAGGCGGCGAGCAGCGCGGCCCGCGCTCCGGCGCCGCGCCTCGCACGGGCACCGGTGGCCAGGTCGAACTCGACATCGGTGTATCCGGCAGCATCCCGCAGCGCCTCCCGGGCGGCCGGGGACAGCGGAGCCCTGCCCAGGTTCGTGTGCACGAGGACGCCGGTGGCGTTCAGGACCGGCCGCAGGGACCCGGCGGGGCGGTCCCCGAGGGCGGCGAGGACCTCGTCCTGCACCTGCTCGGGGGTGATCTCCCCGGCCCGGGCCCGCGCCTGCACGGCTCGCACGAGATCCCGCACCACGCGCTCGCCCATCGTGCCGCTCGCGGCGGCGACCGCCGGGTGGGCCAGCAGATGATCGGTGCGCGGGATGCGGCGGCGCGGATCCGTGCTCTCCTCGCCGGGCTGCGCGGGCACGGGCACGGGACCTCCTGGGGCCGACGGCGGGTGTCCGCCGCCCCGGGACAGGGGCGGCGGACGCGTGGCGGAGGCGGACGGGAATCGAACCCGCCAGACCGAGATGCTCGGTCTCACCGGTTTTGAAGACCGGGGCGCCCACCAGGACACGTACGCCTCCGCCGCCCAAGTTATCACCGTGGACCAGGGACGACTCGCCCTCGTGCAGAGGGGCCCGACACCTTAGGCTCGGGCCATGAGCGCGAACCCGGTCCGTCCCGCGGCCCAGCCCTCGATCCGTCTGACCACGATGGTGCACGGCGGCGGTTGCGCCTCGAAGATCCCGCCGGGTGAGCTCGAGGACGTGGTCTCGGCGCTCTCCGGGCAGCAGTACGACCAGGTGCTGGTGGGGTTGGAGGACGGCGACGACGCCGCTGCGGTGCGGATCGGCGGGCCCGGCGGGAACACTGCGGTGCTCTCGACCGCGGATTTCTTCACCCCGGTGGTCGATGACGCCTTCGACTGGGGCCGCATCGCCGCCGCCAACGCCCTGTCGGACATCTACGCCATGGGCGGCGAGGCGGTGGTGGCGATCAACCTGGTGGGCTGGCCCCGCGGCGTGCTCCCCTACGAGCTGCTGCAGGAGGTCCTCGCGGGCGGACTGGCGATCGCGCAGGAGGCCGAGGTGCCGGTGATCGGCGGGCATTCGGTGGATGATCCGGAACCGAAGTACGGCATGGCCGTCACGGGCACCGCGCACCCGGATCGCCTGCTGCGCAACGACGCCGCCCGGCCGGGCCTGCCGATCACCCTCACCAAGCCGCTCGGCGTGGGGCTGCTGAACAACCGGATGAAGAGCACCGGCGAGGTCTCGACCGCGGCGATCGAGACGATGACCGCCCTGAACCGCGACGCCTCGCGGGCGGCGCTGGCCACCGGGGCGACCGCGGCGACCGATGTCACGGGCTTCGGGCTGCTGGGGCACCTGTTCAAGATGGGCCGCGCCTCCGGGGTGGGGATGGTCATCGACCGCGCCGCCGTCCCGCTCGTGGACGGGGCCGCCGAGGCCCTGCGCGACGGCTACGTCTCCGGTGGTACGCGGCGCAACCTGGACTGGGTCCAGGAGCACCTGCGCACGGGGGCGGGCATCGTCGAGGAGGATCTGCTGCTGCTGGCGGACGCACAGACCTCCGGCGGGCTGCTGGTGATCGGGGAGGTCCCCGGCTATCCGATCATCGGCGAGACCGTGGACGGCACGGGCATCGAGGTGCGCTGAACGCGGGGCGGTCTCAGCCCGCGGTGGTGATCGAGTCGTCGGTGATGCCCGCGGCGCGGCGCGCCGCCAGCCGTTCCTTCTGCGGCTCGACGACCCGCCGGGGATCCTTGACGGACTCCAGCCCGGCGTACAGCACCCCGAAACGGGTCAGTGCGGAGGAGGCCAGCAGGGCCGCACCGCTCGCCGCGGCGACGTACCGGTTCCGGCCACCGAGCACGGTGCCGAGGCCGCCGATGATCGCGAGGCGCTCGGCCCAGGTCAGCAGCGTGCCGGCTCTGCCGGTCTCGAGCGGTTCCGCCTCGAGCGGATGCATCGACTCCTTCATGCGGTGCATGGAGACCACATCGCCCACCACGCCCGCGGTCGCGAGCAGCCGTGCGGGCCGGGTCTCGGCGACCGGGGTGGTGAGCATGGCGGCCCCGCCCGCGGCGAGGCTCGCCGAGGAGACGAAGAGGTAGGAGAGGTGACCGCGGCCGGCCTCCCAGGTCGGGACCACGGTGTTGCCCAGCAGCGCTCCCGTGTACGAGGCCAGCAGCGGGGCCAGCACGACCTGGCCCAGCGAGGCAGGTCCTTCAGCGACGTCCAGGAGTCGGCGCAGGACACCCAGCGGCAACCGCTCCCCCGTCATGCGATCCGCCTCGAGCGCGCCGAGCATCCCGGAGAAGGTCGCGAAGCCGCCCAGGAGCCAGGTGCCCAGACTCATCGGGGAGGTCACCTTGACGGTGCGCATCATGTTCAGGAAGCGCTCGGGTCGACCCAGGTCCTCGATCAGGGCGACGGTGCCCGCTCCCACCGCGCCGAGCGCCAGCAAGCGGGAGTGGCGACGCAGCAGCGGCCGGTCGGTGCACTGCGCCCCGAAGGCGAGCAGCCCGGAGCCGCCGGCCACCCCGCCCAGGAAGAGGTAGACAGCGATCGGTTCGCGCCACGGCGGCGCCTTGACGATGGGACGTCCGTAGTACGAGTCGAATTCTCCCGCGCGCTCGATCTCCACGTCCTCGACGACGGCACCCTCGCGGGAGCCGTCCCCCATGCCGACCTCGGTGAGGCCGCGGCGCCGACGCCCCCCGCCCCGGCCGCGCCGACGCGGTGCCTGCGGCGGTCGATCGGCATCGAACTCGCTGATGCTCATCGGCGCCCGCCCAGGAAGGAGAGCGCGGCCGCGGCCACCATGCCGGCCGCGGCGAGGCCGACCTTCGCATAGCTCGTGGGCAGCGACTTGGTGGGCACCTGCGGATCCGGTGGGAGGCCGTAGACCTCAGGCTCGTCCAGCAGCAGGAACAGCGAGCCGGTGCCGCCCACGCCGTCCTTCGGGTTCGCCCCGTACAGGCGGGCTTCGGTCATGCCCTGCTCGTGGAGGTCCGTGACCCGACGGCGCGCATCGGCGGAGAGGTCCGGGTGCTCACCGAAGGTGATCGACTGGGTGGGGCAGGTCGCGGAGCAGGCGGGCTGCTCGCCGTCCACCAGGCGGTCGTGGCACATGGTGCATTTGCTCGCGGTGCCCATGCGGTCGATCTTCTCGTCACGATTCGCATGTGGGGAGATGGTGCCGTCGTCGCGCCGCTCGATGACGCCGAACGGGCAGGCGCTCACACAGGTCCCGCAGCCGTTGCAGACATCCTCCTGGACCACCACCGAGCCGTGCTCCGAACGGAAGATCGCTCCGGTGGGGCACACGTCGAGGCAGCCGGCGTTGGTGCAGTGCTTGCACACGTCCGAGGACATCAGCCAGCGGAACTCGGGGGTGTCCGGGGGCGTGCGGTCCGTGGTCGAGAGGTCCCCTGCGGGCGTCGCACCGCGTGGTCCCGAGGATTTCGGGCCGATCCCGGGCATGCCGAGGCTGACGAGCTTGCGACCAGATTCACGCGCCTCCTCGATCCTCTCCTGGCCCTGTTCGACGAAGGCCACGTGCCGCCAGGTGTTGGCACCGAGCTCACCGGTGTTGTCGTAGCTGGACCCGAGGATCTCCAGGTTGCCGTCGATCGGGTTGCGGTTCCACTCCTTGCATGCCACCTCGCAGGCCTTGCAGCCGATGCAGATCGAGGTGTCGGTGAAGAAGCCCTTGCGCTCGTGGTCATGGCCCCAGCCGGCATCCGCCGAGGGACCCGCGGGTCCTGAGAGCAGACTCATCGGTTCCTCATCTCCTTCATCGAGGGTTCGCCGGTGGGCGCCGCAGCGGCCTCCTGGGGACCACGCACGTGATGCGGTGTCGAGGAGTCGGACGGGCCGGCGCCGGGAGCGCCCGCTGCGCCGTCGACCGCCGGGTACTCGCCACCGACCAGTCCGGCCCGCCGACGGTACGCCTCCACCAGCACGCCCCGCTCACGGCCCCGGGGACGGCGCCCCGGGATCACCGTGCACGAGTTGTTCTTGCTGTTCTGGATCTGGGTGTTGGCATCGAGGTTCATGCCGATCAGGTCGTTGGCCCCGTCTCCCTGGACGATCGCCTCGGTGCCCCGTCCCCAGTGGAACGGCAGCCCGATCTGATGGACCGTGCGCTCCCCGACACGCAACGGCCTCATACGCTCGGTGACCAGGACCTTCGCCTCGATCGCGCTGCGTGCCGAGATGAGGGTCGCCCAGCCGTAGGGCTCCAGACCCACCTCTTCCGCCAGCTCCGGCGAGACCTCGCAGTACATCTCCGGCTGCAGCTCCGAGAGGTAGGGCAGGAAGCGGCTCATCCCCCCGGCGGTGTGGTGCTCGGTGATCCGATAGGTGGTGAAGATGTACGGATACACCTCACCGCCGCGGCTCGATGCGCCCGGGGAACTGAGGTTGTCCTCATTGCGGAAGGTGACCCGGGTGGGGTTGGACTGCTGCGTATACAGCGGGTTGGGGATGTTCGACTCCGGCGATTCGTAGTGCGTCGGCAGCGGCCCGTCCACCAGGCCGGTGGGGGCGAACAGCCAGCCGCGGCCATCGGACTGCATGACGAACGCGTCCGTTCCCGAGAGTGCTGCAGCGCCACCCCGGCGCGGATCACCGGGATCGTCCGGGCGTTTGGTCAGGGGGAAGTCGGGGACGTCATGACCGGTCCAGGCCCCGGCCTCCTCGTCCCACCACACCAGCTTCTTCCGCTCGCTCCAGGGCCGGCCCTGGGGGTCGGCCGAGGCGCGGTTGTAGAGGATCCGCCGGTTGGCGGGCCAGGCCCATCCCCAGTCGGCGGCGGTCGCATCCTGGTCCTGACCCGGCATCCGCCGTCGTGCCTGGTTGACGCCGTCGGCGAAGACACCGGCGTAGATCCAGCATCCGCCGTCGGTGGAGCCATCGCCCCGCATCTCGCCGAAGGAGGACAGCGGCTGCCCCGCTCGCTCGCCCTCGAGGTGGCGGCCATTGATCTCGGCGAGCACCGCCTCGGAGTCCGGCTCACCGTGCTCGTTCACCGGGTAGTCCCAGGTCAGATCCAGGATCGGCCGGTCGCGGGGATCTGTGGAGTCCTGGAGCTTCTCCCGGACGCGGCGCCCCAGCTCGTACACGAACTCGAGGTCGCTCCGGGCATCGCCCGGTGGCTGGACGGCCTGATCGCGCCACTGCACCATGCGCTGGGTCTGCGTGAAGGAGCCGGCCTTCTCGGTGTGGTTCGCGGCCGGCAGGTAGAACATCTCGGTCGCGATCTGCTCCGGGGAGAGCTCCCCGGACTCGATCTCGGGACCATCGCGCCAGAAGGTGGCGGATTCGATCATGTAGAAGTCACGCACCACCATCCACTTCAGCTTCGACATGGCCAGACGCTGGAGCCGGCCGTTGGCGGAGCCCACCGCGGGGTTCTGCCCGAAGAGGAAGTAGCCGTCGACCCCTCCCTCGAGCATCCGCATCGTGGTCTGGTACGTGCCGTGAGCGCCGGTCAGCTTGGGCAGATAGTGGTAGCCCCAATCGTTCTCCGCCGTCGCATGCTCGCCCCACCAGGCCTTGAGCAGATTGATGGTGAAGATGTCCGCATTCGCCCAGAAGCCCTTCTGCTCCTTCTTCCCGATCGCCCGGGTGAACTGCGCGAAGTCGTCCTGCCCCACCTTCGGCATCGGCAGGTAGCCGGGGAGGATGTGGTAGAGCGTCGGGATGTCCGTGGAGCCCTGGATCGTGGCATGCCCGCGCAGCGCCATGATCCCGCCCCCGGGACGGCCCATATTGCCCATCAGCAGCTGCAGGACCCCAGCGGTGCGGATCATCTGTGCGCCGCCCTGGTGCTGGGTCCAGCCCAGTGCGTACGCGAAGGCCGTGGTCCTCTCGCGCCCGGAGTTCTCGGCGATGGCGGTCGCCAGGTAGGAGAAGTCCTCCGGGGAGATGCCGCAGGTGTCCTGGACCATCTGCGGGGTGTACCGCGCGTAGTGGCGCTTCAGGATCTGGAAAACGCTGCGGGGATGCTGCAGGGTCTCGTCCCGCTCCGGCAGGCCGCGCGCGAGGCTCTCCGGGTCTCCCGCGTACGCCCACCTGCTGTTGTCGTAGGTGCTGGTCTCCTGGTCGTAGCCGGAGAACAATCCGTCGAGATCCTCGGTGTCCGCGTACTCCTCGGAGATGATCGTCGAGGCGTTGGTGAAGGCCTGGACGTACTCCCTGAAGTACAGCTCGTTGTCGAGCACATGCCTGATCACGCCGCCCAGCAGCACGATGTCCGTGCCGGCGCGGATCGGGATGTGGCGATCAGTGTTCGCCGAGGTGCGGGTGAAGCGGGGATCCACATGGATCACGCGAGCCCCGCGCATCCGGGCCTCGACCACCCATTGGTAGGCCACCGGATGTGCTTCGGCCATGTTCGAGCCCTCGATGACGATGAGGTCCGCATTGGCGAAGTCCTGCACGGACTGCGTGGCACCGCCACGACCGAACGAGGCTCCCAGACCGGGAACCGTGGAGGAGTGTCAAACGCGGGCCTGGTTCTCGATCTGGATCGCGCCCGCGGCCGTGAAGAACTTCTTGATCAGATAGTTCTCCTCATTGTCGATGGTCGCCCCGCCGAGGCTGGCGATCCCCATCGCACGCTTGAGCGGGCGGCCCTGCTCGTCCTCGTCCTCCCAGTACGCACGGCGTGCCTCGATGAAACGATCAGCGATCATATCCATCGCGACGTCGAGCTCGAGATCCTCCCACTGGGTCGAGTACGGGCGCCGATACCGCACCGTCGTCTGACGCAGGTAGGAGTTCGCCAGCTGCTGGCTCGCGGCACCCTTGGGGCACAGACGGCCGCGGGACACCGGGGAGTCCGGGTTGCCCTCGATCTGGATGACACGCCCGTCCTTGTGGAAGACCCGCTGACCGCAGCCGACGGCGCAGTAGGGACAGATGCTGTCCGCCACCCCGTCGGCCGTGACGGTGCGCGGGACCATGTCGCGGGTGATCGCCGACGTGACTGCGGTGCCGCGTCCGGTCGGATCCGCCCCGCGAAGCTGCCGGATCACCGGCCAGTCGAGGAACGTGAGGCGTGCCATAGCGGCATGCTATCAGCGCCGGCCCGCCGCAGACCGGTGGCCGCGCCCGCCCCTCCCCGGAAGGAGCCCACCGGCCGCGCACCTCGCCGCTGCACCGCTACCTCGGTGCACCGACATCAGGGTCTGCCCCTCAGCCCCGGTCGGAGCCCTCGTCGCCCCCGTCGCGGATCCGCTCGTGATGACGGATCACCTCGGTGACGATGAATCGCAGGAAGGCCTCGGCGAAGGTCGGATCCAGTCCTGCCTCGTCCGCCAGCTCCCGGAGATGGACGATCTGTTCCTGCTCGCGCGACGGATCCGCCGGCGGCAGTCCGTGCGCGGCTTTCAGCAGGCCCACCCGCTGGGTGTGGGAGAAGCGTTCGGCGAGCAGATGGACCAGCGCGGCATCGATGTTGTCGATGCTGCGGCGCTCCTCCACCAGCAGCTGCTTGGCCCGTTCCACGTCCTGCGCGCCCTCGTCCGAGGCGCCCGAGGCGTCTGCGAGCGTCATGCGGAGCGCTCCTGGCGGCGCCGCCCGCTCTCCGAGTCGGCGTCCTTGCCCGTGAGGATCAGCGGAGCCCGACCCTCGGTGACCACACCCTCGGTGATGACGACCTTGACCACGTCTTCGCGCGAGGGGACCTCGAACATCACCGGCTGGAGGGACTCCTCGAGGATCGCGCGCAGCCCGCGGGCGCCGGTCTCCCGCTCGATCGCCTTGTCGGCGACGGCCTCCAGCGCGCTGCGCTCGAAGTCGAGCTCGACGCCGTCCAGGGCGAACATCTTCTGGAACTGCTTGACCAGCGCGTTGCGCGGCTCGGTGAGGATGGTGATCAGGGCGTCGCGGTCCAGGTTCGCGACGCTGGAGATCACCGGCAGACGACCGATGAACTCGGGGATCAGACCGAACTTCAGCAGATCCTCCGGCAGGAGCTTGCCGTAGAGCTGTTCCTGGGCGAGCGGCGAGTGCAGCTCCGAGCCGAAGCCGATGCCGCGCTTGCCGATCCGGTGACCGATGATCTCCTCGATGCCGGCGAAGGCGCCCGCGACGATGAACAGCACGTTCGTGGTATCGATCTGGATGAATTCCTGGTGCGGATGCTTGCGCCCACCCTGCGGCGGCACAGCGGCGACCGTGCCCTCGAGGATCTTCAGCAGCGCCTGCTGCACGCCCTCTCCGGAGACGTCCCGGGTGATCGACGGGTTCTCGGACTTGCGCCCGATCTTGTCGATCTCGTCGATGTAGATGATGCCGCGCTCGGCCTTCTTGACGTCGTAGTCCGCGGCCTGCAGCAGCTTGAGCAGGATGTTCTCGACGTCCTCGCCGACGTACCCGGCTTCGGTGAGCGCGGTCGCATCGGCCATCGCGAAGGGGACGTCGAGCATCCGCGCGAGGGTCTGGGCGAGATAGGTCTTGCCGCACCCCGTGGGGCCCACCAGCATCACGTTGGACTTGGCGACCTCGATGTCCGTGCTCTCGGGATCGGCCTCCTCGGCGAGGGTCGAGGCGGCGCTCTTGGCAGGACCGGCCGGCTGCTCCGCGTCCTGCGCGCGGACGCGCTTGTAGTGGTTGTAGACGGCGACCGAGAGCGCACGCTTGGCGGGCTCCTGCCCGACGACGTACTCCTCGAGGAATTCGAAGATCTCGCGCGGTGCGGGCAGCGGCGCCTGCTCCTGCGTGGCGGGCTGAGCGGCCTGGATCTCCTCGGCGATGATCTCGTTGCACAGCTCGATGCACTCTTCGCAGATGTACACCCCGGGCCCGGAGATCAGCCGCTCGACCTGCTTCTGCGACTTCCCGCAGAAGGAGCATTTGAACACGTCGGCCCCATCGCTCGTACGCGCCATGTCCGTGTCCTCTCGTCAGGCCGTCAGCAGTGCGTTGCGCAGCTCCCGCGGGAACGTCCCGGGGTCCTGCGAACCCTCACCACGGTATCGCGGGGAGCTGTCCGATCACGGGAGGCGACGCACCGCGGCGCCGCACCCCGCACCGAACGACCGTCCCCGGCGATGACGCCGCGCACCTGCGAGGACGGGGTGCGACCGTGGGGGGGGGGGGGGCCGGGGGGGGGGGGCGGGGGGGGCGCCGGGGGGGGGGGGGGGGGGGGGGGGGGGGG
>JAKDNE010000445.1 GCA_030451965.1 Brachybacterium sp.
GGGTCCTTTCGCGGTGGGTGGGGAGAAGTGGTGGGATCATTTCACGGCTCCGGCGTCGAGGACCTGGTTCCCGTAGACGCTGGTCTGGATGGCGTACTGGCGCAGGCCCACCGCCAGGGTGCGGGTCTCCTCCGTGGTGAGCACGGAGGCGAACAGCAACTCACCCCAGGCCGTCATGAATGCGTAGATCGCGACCGCCACGATGCCGGGACGGAGACCGGATGACGCAAGCCGCGGACCGAGGAGCGGGGCTGGGCGTCGTAGGGTCGGATCATGTCGCTCCCCACTGCCGCTGCGCCCGAGGAGAGCGCCGTCTCCCATTGCCTGCTGGACGCCCACGGGTCGGTGCTCGACGCACAGGGCGCCGATCGCCCCTATTACGCGGCGAGCACCATCAAGCTTCACGTGCTGCTGGCGGCGCTGCGGGAGGCGGGCACGGGGAGGCTCGATCTGACAGCGAGTGTTCCCGCCATACGCAGCTTCACCGGGGCGAACGGTGCCCCCTTCACTCTCGGCGGTGATCACCTCGACCCCATGTACCCCGCCGAGGGTGCACCCGTCGAGGTGCAGGAACTGCTGCGGCGCATGATCGACCGCTCCAGCAACGAGGCCACCGACCACGTGATCGAACTGCTGGGCCTGGACTCGGTCGAGGCGACGATCATCGGGCTCGGGCTGCGGTCGACCCGCGTGGAACGGCTGATCGGGGACGCGGCCGCGCTGCGGACCGGGGCGACCAACGAGACCAGCGCCGCAGATCTCGCGCTGACGATGCGCGCCGCAGTGACGCCGTACGGCCTCGCCCCACCGCTGTCGGCGAGCTCGCTCGATCTCGCGCGGGAGGCGCTGCGCGCTCAGCGGATCCCGGTGATCGGCTCCGCCCTGCGGGAGGGTGTCCGGTGGGGTTCGAAATCCGGCTGGGTGGACGGGTTCCGGCATGACGTCGCCTTCGTCGGTGACCCGGACGGTGAGGATCTTCGCGTGCTCGCGGTGATGACGGCAGGGCTCGCACCGGAGGACGCGGACCGTCGGATCACGGACCGGGCGCGGGAGCTGCTGCCGGATGTCGCCGGCTGAGGACGTCGCTGTTCGAGGAGATCAGGCTGCTGTCGCAGAGATATCCGGGCCGAGACGAACGCTCTGGGCGGAGTCTCAGCCCCAGGCGCGGGCGGCCGCGGCGATGTCGAGCAGGTCCTGCTCCATGGATTTCTGTGCTGCTCGCAGACCCATCCGCGCGAGCAGCGAGGCGGCCAGGGCTTTCACCCCGGTCTGCGGCGGCTGGTCGGCGCCGAAGGACATCGCCAGCTCGGTGCCGCCGGACGGATGGGGTCGCAGCGTGAACTCGGTGCGGTAGAGCAGATCTCCGACGGGGGAGAGCACCACGGTGCGATAGCCGGGCGCGGACTCGGCGACCTCCATCGTCATGGTGTCCTTCATCCCGAACATCGTGCGGGTCTCCCGCCAGCGGGTGCCCACCCCGTACGGGCCGTCGGTGAGCAGCTCGACCGCGTCGATCCCGGAGAGGATGTCGGCAGCGGCGCCGACGTCGGAGACCACGGCCCACACGGCCTGAGGTGAGGCGTCGATGTACTGGGTCAGACCGATCCGCGGAGTGCTCATGGGGACCAGCGTAGGTCGGGCAGCCCGACGGGTGCCGGCGGAGGAGAGCATGCTCTGCGGATATGCACGAAGCGTGCGCCCGGGCGCCAGGAGTCGACGGCGCGCTCAGCTCGCCAGCCGGACCCGTCGCGCACCCGCGTACTCGCCGAGGCGGTCGTACTCGGTCAGCGACCTGACCTCCACGCTGCCCGCCGCGTCCGGCGCGTGCATGATCAGGTCGTCCCCGAGATGCAGGGCGACGTGCCGGATCGCGGTGCCGCCCGGTTCCGTCGCGAAGAACACCAGGTCGCCGCGCCGCAGATCCGCGCGCTCGACGGGCTCCAGCCCCGAGTCGTGCATCTGGCTCCCGGCGTCGCGGCTGATCGTGATGCCGTGGTGATGGAACAGCGTGTAGGTGTACCCCGAGCAGTCGAA
>JAKDNE010000446.1 GCA_030451965.1 Brachybacterium sp.
GGGCCCCACCCCCTCGCGCGCCCGCCGCCCCCCAACCGGGGCCCGCCCCCCCCCCGCCCCCACCCCGGTCTGATCCGGTCTGGGGCCGCACGGGGACGGAGGCAGTCTCAGACGCGGGCGACGGACACCGTGACGGTGCCGCCGGAGACCTTCTCGCTCGCAGCATGGGCGTCCTCAGCCGGGGCTGCTGGGACATCGAGCTCCACCGCGAGCACCTCCCCGGCGACCAGCTCTCGATGTGCGGCGACGGCAGCGTTCACCGACTCGTCGCCGTCCACGGTGAGACGGATCCGGTCCGAGACATCCAGGCCGGCCCCGCGGCGGGCGGACTGGATCGCGCGCACCACATCGCGGGCGGTCCCCTCGGCCTCGAGCTCGGGGGTGACCCGGGTGTCGAGCGCCACGAAGTCGCCACCGCGCAGGACGCCCACGGCATGGCCCTCCATCGCGGAGGAGTCCCCGGACACCAGATCCAGGGAGTACTCACCCTCCTCGAGGACGATCCCGCCGGAGGTGACCCGCCCGGCCTCGTCCACGGACCAGTCTCCCGTCTTGGATCCCTTGATGACCGTCTGCACCTGCTTGCCCAGGCGCGGACCGGCGGCGCGCGCATTCACGCTCAGCCGCTGCTCGACGCCCATGCCCTGGGCCTCCTCGCTCGCGACGTCCAGCAGGTGCACCGCCTTGACGTTGAGCTCGTCGGAGATGAGCGCCGAGAACGCCTCGAGCGTGGTGGGGTCGTGGTGGACGACGGCGAGCTCCGCGAGCGGCAGCCGCGCTCGCAGCTGCTCCTTCTTGCGCAGCGAGTTGCCGACGCTGGCGATGGCGCGGACGTCATCCATCCGGGCCACCAGCTCGGGATCTCGCGGGAACAGATCCGCTTCCGGCCAGTCGGTCAGGTGCACGGAGCGCCCACCGGTGAGCTGCTTCCAGATCTCCTCGGCGACCATGGGCAGCAGCGGGGCCACCACCTGGCACAGCGTCTCCAAGCAGGTCGAGAGCACGTCGATCGCCTGCTCATCGCCCTCCCAGAAGCGGTCGCGGGAGCGGCGCACGTACCAGTTGGTGAGCATGTCCAGGTAGTCCTGGACCAGCTCGGCGGCGTCGGCGATCGCGAGCGCGGTCATCGACTCCTTCACCTCGCGCACCAGGTCACCGGTGCGGGCCAACAGGTAGCGGTCCATGACGTCGGTGGAGTCGTACCTGGCCCGGCCCCGGTATCCGGCCGGCCTGCCCGCCCCGTCCTTCTCCCCCGCAGCGTTGGCGTACAGGGCCAGGAAGTACCAGACGTTCCACAGCGGCAGCACCACGTGACGCGTCGCGTCCCGGATCTTCGGCTCATCGACGACGAGGTTGCCGCCGCGCAGGATCGGTGAGCTCATGAGGAACCAGCGCATCGCGTCGGAACCGTACTTGTCGAACATCTCGCGCACGTCGGGGTAGTTGCGCAGCGATTTGGACATCTTCTGCCCGTCCTCGCCGAGCACGATGCCGTGGCAGATCACCGAGGTGAAGGCGGGACGGTCGAACAGTGCAGTGGAGAGCACGTGCATGACGTAGAACCAGCCGCGGGTCTGCCCGATGTACTCGACGATGAAGTCCGCCGGGTTGTGGGACTCGAACCACTGGGTGTTCTCGAAGGGGTAGTGCACCTGGGCGTAGGGCATCGAGCCGGAGTCGAACCAGACGTCGAAGACCTCTTCGACGCGGCGCATGGTCGAGTTCCCGCTCGGGTCATCGGGGTTCGGGCGTGTCAGCTCGTCGATATAGGGGCGGTGGAGGTTGACCTCACCGTGCTCGTCGCGCGGCAGCGTCCCGAAAGCCTCCTCGAGCTCGGCGAGGGAGCCGTACACGTCGATCCGGGGGTGGTTCGGATCGTCGCTTTTCCACACCGGGATCGGGGAGCCCCAGTAGCGGTTGCGGGAGATCGCCCAGTCCCGGGCGCCCTCGAGCCACCGGCCGAACTGGCCGTCCTTGACGTTGCCGGGCACCCAGTCGATCTGCTCGTTCAGCTCCAGCATCCGCTCGCGCTG
>JAKDNE010000447.1 GCA_030451965.1 Brachybacterium sp.
CCTTCGCCTCCACGACGTCCTGCTCCGCCTCCGCGTTCTCCGCTGCCTGCTTCTCCTCCGCGGCCTCCTCCGCGGCACGGTCGGCCTTCTCCGCCCGGGCATGGCGCGGCGGCAGGGCGAGGCGCAGCACGTCGCCGACGGTGCCGGCGCTGCGCTCTGCCACCTCCTCGCACACCCGCATCATCGCGGGCGGGACCACCACATCCTCGGAGACCAGGCGGTGCAGCGGGGCCAGGGCTCGGTCCGTCGTCGGCGCGGCATGGCGGCCCAGCACGATGCCCTCCGTGTCCTTGCCGGAGAACCGCACCCGCACGCGCATCCCGGGGCCGGCGGCGGCCGTCCCGGGGGTGACCGCGTATTCGAAGAGCCGGTCCAGGTGCGGCAGCACACCCACCAGACGCACACCGGCCACCGGGAGCTCCTCGACCACGTCGAAGCCGGCGGTGGTGCGCAGCCCGGAACCCCGGGCCGGGGCGGGGCGGCCCGGGTCGCGCGGGGCGGGGGCCGGCGCGGTGCTGTCGGGAACAGGAACGGCGGGGGCCGCGAAGAGGGGCTCCTGCCCTCCTGCGTGCTCCCCCGCCGTCCCCTCGGCGGACCTGCTCAGCGCTTGTGCACCGCCACCAGGTCGCACACGAAGATGAGCGACTCGTTCGGGGCGATCACCGGCGGGGCGCCCTGGGCGCCGTAGCCGAGGGAGGCCGGGATCTCGAGGCGGCGACGGCCGCCGACCTGCATGCCCTGCACGCCCTGATCCCAGCCGGAGATGACCTGACCCACGCCGAGCTGGAAGCGCAGCGGCTCGCCGCGGTCCCAGGAGGCATCGAACTGCTCGCCGGTGGAGTGGGAGACGCCGACGTAGTGCACGTCGACGACGTCGCCGCGGCCGGCCTCCTCGCCGTCACCGACGATCTCGTCGGTGCTGACCAGCTCGGTGGGGGCATCGCCCTCGGGGAAGTCGACCTCGGGCTTGGTGCGATCGGTCATGCGGTCCTCCTGCAGATGGATGGGATCGGTATCTGGTATCGGGTCAGGCGTCGGGCTGAGCGGCGTCGAGCACGTCGACGACGAAGACCAGGGTCTCACCGGCGAGCTCGCGCTGGTCACCGTAGGCCTCGGCGGGCGGGATCACCAGCATGACCTGGCTGCCCACGGGGACGTCCAGCAGGTTCTCGTCCCAGCCCTGGATGACGCGGCCTTCGCCCTGCACGAAGGAGAAGGGGGCGCCGCGCTCCCAGGAGGAGTCGAACTGGGAGCCGTCGGACCACTTCCAGCCGGTGTAGTGCATGGTGAGGTAGTCGCCTGCACCGGTCGTGTCACCGGCACCGACGATCAGGTCCTCGCGCACCGTCGAGGTGGGCGCCTCGCCCTCCGGCGGAGCGTCCAGGGCGGGAGCACCGTTGTCGGCGAGGGTGACGGCGGGGAAGGTTCCGGACGGGCTGCCGGGCTCGCCCTCCGCATGCAGCGGGGAGACGACCCGGTCCACGTCGCCGACCTGCAGCAGGGAGTAGGCCTGGCCGTCCGCGGACTGCTGCCACCCGGCCATCACGAAGCGGGAGCCGACCGCCATGGTGGTGAACACGTCGAAGGCGGCCTGACCGATGCCCTCGGCGGTGACCTGGACGCCTCCTGCCGGTGCTCCCTGCCACCAGGACTGCAGGGTCTTCCCGGTGGAGGCGTCGACGTACAGGTCGCGCCAGATGATGGTGTCACCCTCGGCGATGGTCTCCCCGTCCCCGGGGACGACGATCTCCGCCGCGGCCGCGGTGATCTCGAGCGGGGTGGTGAACTCGATCGTCGGCTCCGCACCGAGATCGTCGCTGACGGTGACGCCGGCCAGCGGGTCGCCGCCGCCTCCGCCGTCGGAGGCCCCTCCGGCGTCGGAGGCTCCGCTGCCCTCGCTGCCGTCATCGGAGCAGGCGGCGAGGCCGATAGCGGCGGTGGCGGCGAGGGCGGTGGTCAGCAGCGTGCGGCGGCGGATCAAGTGAGGGCCTTTCGGATCGGTGGGCCCGGGGCGGGGCACTGCACA
>JAKDNE010000076.1 GCA_030451965.1 Brachybacterium sp.
TGCGGTGGCCGGCTCCGTCGCGCTCTACGAGATCCAGCGGCAGCGCCGCACCGCCCCGCCGGGCTGACCCTCCGGGCTCTCAGGCCCCGCCGAGCGCGGCACGGACCAGCGGGGCGCCGAGCAGCCCCAGGAACGGTCCGGCCAGGAGCACGGGGCCGAGAGCGAAGCGCACCCCGGGCCGCCGGGTCGCAGCCATCACCACCATTCCGAGCACCCCAGCGAGCAGCGCGATGCCCAGCAGAGCGGCGATCAGCACCTCGCCGCCGAGCGACGCCGCCATCAGCACCACCACCGGAAGCGTCTTAGCATCGCCCATGCCCAGCAGCGTCGGAGCGACCAGCGCCACCAGGATCGCTCCGATGCCCAGCACCAGGGCCAGGACCACAGCCGTGCGCAGGTCCCCGCGCAGCGGGGGCAGCAGCAGCCCGAGCGCCAGCAGCGCCGTCCCCACCGCAGCGGTGAGCACTGCCACCCAGCGGTTCGGCAGCCGATGCTCGCCGCCGTCGACCCACGAGAGCACCGCCGCGGGGGGCAGGTACACCACCAGCAGCACACCGATCAGGAACGGGGAGATCTCGGGCACCACGCCATTGCATCAGAACCGGACGGACATCGGGGAGGCCGGAGCCGGACTGTGGAGCGCCGGCCGGCCGTGCCGGGACGGTGCGGCCTACAGCGTGGAGCGCACGCGGACGATGCGCCGCCGCATCCAGACCTTCCGGCCCCCACCGATGTACAGGCGCGTGCGGGCATGCTCCCAGCGTCCGTACTCCGCCTGCTCGGCCAGCTCGGCCCGCACCTGTCCGATGGAGGTGCCTCGTGGCACGGTGAGGATCTGGAATTCGTAGTCCTCCGAGCGACGTCCGCGTTCGACGGGAAGATCCCGCCACTCACGCGGCTCGCTGATGTGCTGGACACCGGCGACGAGGGCAGTGCGGGGTCGGATCAACGGTGTTCTCCTGTGCTCGGTGACCTGCGGCATGACCTGCGACAGCCGTCTTCGCTCCGCGCCCGGCGGATGTCGCGGGGACGAGTCCCGATCCGTGATCGGTCTTCTGCTGACGAGAAGCTCGTCCCACTGTCCATTGTGCCGTCGGACGATGTACCGTCCAAGCATGAACTCGGATCCTCGCTCCGCTCTTGCTGCGCTGATCGCTGCCTTCGAACGTCACTACGAGGCGGCCGCCTCCTCGCGAGGCGATGACGACCCCGCTCTCGATGCGGCCACGGAGCAGGTCGCCACGGCCTTCGACGCCTACGACGACGCCCTCTTCGACGCCTACGAGATCGCCACACCGCTCATCGTGTTCGACGACGACGACGATGATGATGACGATGATGACGACGACTTCGACGACCTCGACGACTTCGATGACGAGGACGATGACGACGACGATGACGAGGACGATTCCGGCCGCTGAGAGCCGGTCTCCGCCCGGGCCCCTCCCCGGCACCTCCACGTACTCTTCACCACTGCTCCGCTGCGCGGGGCCGGGCTTACCGCCCGGCGCCGCGTACTCTGTCCGGGGCCCGCGGTCGCCGCACCGCGGCGCCGTCAGAGCCCTGAGTCGATCGAGGAGAGTTCATGTCGTTCATCGAGGCGGTCATCCTGGGGCTGGTCCAGGGATTGTCCGAGTTTCTTCCGATCTCCTCGAGCGCCCACGTGCGCGTGGTCGGCGAACTGATGGCCCCCGGCCAGGACCCCGGCGCGGCATTCACCGCGATCATCCAGCTCGGCACCGAGACGGCCGTGCTGATCTACTTCTGGAACGACATCAGCCGCATCATCGGCAAATGGTTCCGTGCCCTGGCGGGGAAGGTCCCGCACTCCGATCCGGATGTCCGGATGGGCTGGCTGGTGATCCTCGGCTCCATCCCGATCGGCGTGCTGGGGCTGCTGCTCGAGGAGCAGATCGACTACAGCCTGCGGAACCTCTACATCACCTCGGCGATGCTGATCTTCTTCGGCATCCTGCTGGGCTTCGCCGACCGGATCGCCCCGCAGCGCAAGGAGCTCACGCAGCTCACCGTGCGCGACGGCATCATCTTCGGCTTCGCCCAGGCGCTCGCGCTCATCCCCGGCGTCTCCCGCTCCGGCGGGACCATCACCGCAGGCCTCCTGATGGGGTACAAGCGCGAGGCCGCCGCCCGCTATGCCTTCCTGCTGGCCGTCCCGGCGGTGTTCGCGTCCGGCCTGTACAAGGCCGCCAAGGAGGTCCCGGTGCTGCTCACGGCCGACGGCCGCGCCGCGGCGGCGACAGCGGGGGAGCCCTCCCTGATGGCGATGGTGGTCGCGACCGTGGTGGCCTTCGGCGTGGGCTATGCCGTGATCGTCTGGTTCATGCGGATCATCGAGAACCACTCCTATCTGATGTTCGTCGCCTACCGCATCGTCGCGGGACTGCTGCTGCTGGGTCTGCTCTGGTTCGGTGCCGTCGATCCGCTGGGCGGGGCCTGAGCCGAACGAGGCCCGCGGATCGTATGATCGAGGCGTGCATTCCTGGACCTCCCCCGCTCTCGATCCCCTCCCCGCCTCCGGTGTGCCGTTGAGGCTGTATGACACCCGTGCCGGGAGGATCGCGCCGATCCTTCCGCTGACTCCGGGGACCGCCCGGCTGTACGTCTGCGGCATCACGCCGTACGACTCCACCCATCTGGGGCACGCGGCGACGTACCACGCCGCGGACCTGATGCGTCGAGCGCTGCAGGACACCGGCCTCGAGGTCGAGATGGCGCAGAACATCACCGACCTCGACGATCCGCTGCTCGAGCGCGCCGCCCGTGACGGGGTGGGCTGGCGTGAGCTCGCCGCCTCCCAGGTCGAGCTGTTCACCCAGGACATGGAGGCGCTGCGGATCATCGCTCCGGAGACCTACCGGTCCGTGAGCGAGGCGATGGACCAGATCATCGCCGTGGTCCGCACCCTGCACGAGCGTGGCCGTGCCTACCCGGTGGAGGCGAGCGATGCCGCCGGACCCGATTGGTACCTCGACCTCTCCATCGACGGTGCGCTCGGGGACGTCTCCGGCTGGTCCGAGGAGCAGATGCTCGAGGTCTTCGCCGACCGCGGCGGCGACCCGACCCGCGAGGGCAAGCGCGGCGCCTTCGATCCGCTGCTGTGGCGGGCCGAGCGCAAGGGCGAGCCCGCCTGGGACGCCGCGGAGCTCGGGCGCGGCAGGCCCGGATGGCACGTGGAGTGCGTATGCATCGCGGAGGACGGGATCGGGCTGCCCTTCGACATCCAGGCCGGTGGCAGCGACCTGATCTTCCCCCACCACGACCTCAGCGCCGCGCACTCCGCGGCACTGGGACGCCCCTTCGCCGCCGCCTACGCGCACAGCGGCATGGTCGCCTACCAGGGTGAGAAGATGAGCAAGTCGCTGGGCAACCTGGTGTTCGTGCACCGTCTGGTGCGCGAGGGCGTGGATCCGATGGTGATCCGCCTGGCGCTGATGGCGCATCACTACCGCAGCGACTGGGAGTGGGCCGACCAGGAGCTGGAGCGCGCGGCCGCCCGGCTCGAGCGCTACCGCGTCGCCGCCCGTCGCGGCGGGCGCTATCCCGCGACGGTCGAGGAGATGCGGTCCGCCCTGCGCGACGACCTCGACACCGCTCGCGCGCTGGAGGCGCTGGACGCCTGGGCCGAGGGCGGGGTCTCCGCGCGGTCGGACGACATGGCCCCCGGACCCGGCGATGTCGCCGCCGCGGCAGACGCTCTGTTCGGGATCACGCTCGAGAGCTGACCGCAGGGTCGTCGGCACCGAGCTCCCCGGCGCTGTGCTCCTGCGCGGCGCGCGAGCTCACTCGGACTCGCGCCGTCGGCGCAGGAACTGCTCGAACTCCTTGGCGATCGCGTCGCCGCTGGCCTCCGGCAGCCCGGCCGCGTCCTGGGCGCGCTCCAGGCGGCGCACGTACTCGGCCACGTCCTCGTCGGTGCGCGCCAGCTCGTCGACCCCGCGCTCCCAGGCCTCCGCATCCTCGACCAGCTCGTCGAGCGGGATCGGGGCGCTGATGAGCTCCTGCACCTCCCGCATCAGCCCCAGCACCGCCTTCGGCGAGGAGTCCTGCGAGACGTAGTGGGGGACCTGCACCCAGATGCTGGTGGTGCGCAGCCCGGCGCTGGCGGTGCGACGGGCCAGGATCGTGGGCACGCCGATCGGACCGGTGTACAGCTCGGATCCCTCCACGGGCTGGGCGGGCACCGGCTCCACATCGGCGGAGACCGGCAGCGGCCGGGAATGGGGGGAGTCCGCGAGCAGGGCCCCGAGACCGATCACGGAACTGACGTCCAGCGCCTGCAGCTGCTCGAGCACCTCGTCGCAGAAGCGCTTCCAGTGCAGCGAGGGCTCGGGACCCATGACGGTCACGATCTCGGGGCCGCGCGGCGGTGTCACCAGGTGCAATCGGGTGTCCGGCCAGTCGACGACCCGCAGGCCGTCCTCCGTGGTGTGGATCTCTGGACGATTGATCTGGAAGTCGATGAACTCCTCGGCATCGACCGCGCCCGCCGGCCGGCTGGGCCAGACCTCATGCAGATGCTCGATCACCCCGGTGGCTGCCTCGCCGGCATCGTTCCATCCGTGGAAAGCCGTGATGGCGATTCGACTCATCACCCCATCATAGGCTCAGGAACACGGGTTATCCTCGGCCTGCCTGGGGATCCCCGCCCCGGCGGCGGAGGAGACGGATCATGACCAGCCCCACGGTGCGCCTCGGGCCGCTGCCGGCGCTGCGGATCAGCCCGGGCACTCTGCTCACCGTGCTGTTGTTCGCGGTTCTCATGTATCCCTCGCTGGCCCGTGGCGGCGTCGCCCCGACCACGGCGGTGCTGCTGGCGCTCGGCATCGGGATGTTCATGATCGTCTCGGTGCTCGTGCACGAGGTCGCTCACGCACTGGTCGCCCGCGGTTTCGGCGCCAGCGTCGACCACATCGCCCTGACCCTGTGGGGCGGGCACACCCAGTACCGCTCCCGCCAGATGTCCACGCTCGGCTCCCTGCTGGTCTCACTGTCCGGCCCGGCGGCGAACCTGCTGCTGGCCGGGCTGTCCGCCGGCATCGTGCAGCTGGCCGACCCCGGCACCGCCGTGGCCGTGTTCTTCTCGGTCAGCTCCTGGCTGAACCTCGTCCTGGCCGTGTTCAACCTGCTGCCCGGGCTGCCCATGGACGGCGGCCGCGCCCTCGAGACGCTCCTCGGGGCAATGCTGAGGAGCCCCGAGGCCGGCACCCGGATCACGGCCTGGCTCGGACGGGCCATCGCCGTGGCGGTGGTGGCCTACCCTCTGTCGCTGATCGTGCGCAGCGGCGGAGCCGGCGGCTTCTCCCTGCTCACCCTGGTCTGGGCGCTGCTGATCGCCGGGATGCTCTGGCAGGGCGCCACGCAGGCGCTGGCCGGAGCCACGCTCCAGGGCCGCATCCGCACCCTGGACGCCGCCTCCCTCGCCAGGCCGGTGCGCGTCGTCCCGCCGCAGTCACCGCTGGCGGACCTCGAGCCCTCCGCAGACCTCTCCGCCGTGCTGATCCTGGATCGCTCCGCTGCCCGACCGGGCGTCATCGGCCGCGCCTCCCGCATCGACCCGGCCGCAGCCGCCGCGGTCCCGTCCGCGCAGCACGGGGCGACCCCGGTCCACGCAGTGGCCGAGTCGATCGGCGAGCTCGGAGCGCTGCCCGCCGCATTGCGCGGTGATGCCCTCATGGACGCGATGCTCTCCCGTCCCGCCCCCGTGTACCTGGTCCTGGACGAGGACGGCACCGCCCGCGGTGTGATCATGAGCGCGGACGTCAACGCATTCCTGCGCGCACGGTGAACATCATGGTGGGCGCCGCTGCGCGGGCCATATGCTGGAACGCATGACAGATCAGCCGCAGCCCGACGCCCACACCGGGGCACCGGGGCCCGCGCCCCGCGCGCCCCGCCGCGGCCTGGATCGCACCGGTCCCTTCGCCCTCGGCGACAAGGTCCAGCTCGCCGACGCCAAGAACCGCCTGCACACGATCACCCTCAGGCCCGGCGGCGAGTTCCACTCGCACCGCGGGGTGCTGCGCCACGACCAGCTGATCGGTGCCGAGGACGGAGTGGTGGTCGAGAACTCCCACGGCATCGTCTACCAGGCGCTGCGGCCGCTCTACGCCGACTTTATGCTGTCGATGCCGCGCGGCGCCGCGATCATCTACCCGAAGGATTCCGCACAGATCCTGATGTGGGGCGATATCTTCCCCGGGGCCCGCGTGCTCGAGGCCGGCGTCGGCTCCGGCGGTCTGACCACCGCGCTGCTGCGCGCCGTCGGGCCCGAGGGCTCGGTGCACTCCATCGAGCGGCGCGAGGACTTCGCCGAGGTGGCCCGCGAGAACGTCGAGACCTTCTTCGGCGGCCCGAACCCCTCGTGGGAGCTGTCCGTCGGAGACTTCCAGGATCTCGCCCCGACGCTGTCGCCCGAGGAGCCCGCCGTGGACCGCGTGGTGCTGGACATGCTCGCCCCCTGGGAGTGCGTGGACGCCGCCGCGGAGGTGCTGGTCTCCGGCGGGGTGTATCTGGCGTACGTCGCGACCGTCACCCAGCTCTCGCGGACGGCCGAGGCACTGCGCGATCATGGTGAGTTCACCGAGCCCTACGCCTGGGAGTCCTTCGTGCGTCCCTGGCATCTCGAGGGCCTCGCAGTCCGTCCCGAGCACCGCATGAATGCGCACACCGGATTCCTGCTCACGGCCCGCCGCACCGCCCACGGCACGCAGGCGCTGCGTCGCGCCACCCGGCCGGCGCCCGGCTCCCGCCTCGAGGAGGAGCTGAGCCATCCCGACAACGATGGCTTCGGCGGCTCCGAGGGCGAATGGAGCGCACAGGACGTGGGTGAGCGGGGCGTGGCCCCGCGCAAGCTGAAGCGGGCGCTGCGCGATATCCGTCAGGGCCGAGATCGCTGATCGCGGCCGGGAAGGAGAGGGCACGAGGATGAAGACCTACGCCGAGATGACCGCGGAGCTCGAGCAGCTCGCGGACCACAATGACCGCCTGACCACGGGGCTGCGCTCCGCCCGGACACAGATCGTCGAGCTCAAGAACGATCTCGAGCGGGTCGGCGATCCGCCGAACTCGTACGCGACCTTCCTGCGCCGCTGCGAGGGCACCACCATCGACGTGCTCCACCACGGGCGCCGTCTGCGGGTGGCGACCTCCGCCTCCCTGGACCTGGACGCACTGACCCCGGGCGCCGAGCTGCGTCTGAACGAGGCCCTGGCCGCTGTGGAAGCCGTGGCCCCGAGCGATGCCGGCAACGTGGTGCCCGTGGTCGAGGAGCTGGCTGACTCCCGCATGCTGGTGGCCGTCGCCCCCGACGACACCCGCGTGCTGCGTCGCGCCGGCACCCTCACCGACGAGCAGCTCCACCCCGGCGATCACGTGCTGGTGGATCTCAAGTCCCAGCTGGTGCTCGAGCGCATCGACCGCGCCGAGATCACCGACCTGGTCCTGGAACAGGTCCCCGAGGTCTCCTTCGACCAGATCGGCGGGTTGGGAGAGCAGATCGAGGCGATCCGCGACGCCGTCGAGCTGCCGTTCCTGCAGCAGGACCTCTACCGCACCTACGGCCTGCGCCCGCCGCAGGGCGTGCTGCTGTACGGCCCGCCCGGCTGCGGCAAGACCATGATCGCCAAAGCTGTCGCTCATGAGCTCGTCCTGCGCAGCGCCGAGGTGCGCGGCGTGAGCGTCGCCGAGGCACTGGAGAACTCCGCCTTCCTCAACGTCAAGGGTCCCGAACTGCTGAACAAGTACGTCGGCGAGACCGAGCGATCGATCCGCCTGGTCTTCGAGCGTGCCCGGGAGAAGGCCGCGGCCGACCACCCGGTGGTGATCTTCTTCGACGAGATGGAGGCGCTGTTCCGTACCCGCGGCACCGGGATGTCCAGCGATGTCGAGACCACGATCGTGCCCCAGCTGCTCGCCGAGATCGACGGTGTGGAGGGGCTGGACAACGTCATCGTCATCGGTGCCTCCAACCGGGAGGACATGATCGACCCCGCCATCCTGCGGCCGGGCCGGCTCGACGTGAAGATCCGGGTGCGCCGCCCCAACGCCCGTGCCGGTCGGGAGATCCTCAGCCTGTACCTCGACGACGCCGTCCCGGTGCGCGAGGACCGCGAGCAGCTGCTGGACCTCGCCGCCCGCGAGATCTACGACGAGGGTCCGGCCTCGTCCTTCGTGCGGGTCGAGTACTCCGACGGCGGGCAGGACACCCTCCACTTCCGCGACTTCGTCTCCGGCGCCACCCTGCGCAACATCGTGGACCGGGCGAAGAAGATGGCGGTGAAGGATCAGCTGGCCACCGGTGATGTCGGCGTGGGTTCCCAGCACCTGCACGAGGCGATCACCGCGGAGTTCGTCGAGAACGAGGACATGCCCTCGGCCGCGCATCCTGAGGACTGGGCCCGGGTGACCGGGCTTCCCGGAGGCGGGAGGCGCCGCGTGGAGGCGATCGTGCCGCTGCAGGGGCGCACCCGCAGCACCGCCGCCGACGAGGAGGAGGTCACGGCATGACCCGCCTGCCCGAGGACGCCGCACCCGCGCTGACCACCGAGCGGGTGATGGGGATCGAGACCGAGTTCGGGGTGGTCCACGCCGATCTCGAGGACCGCGCCCGCTCCGGCGCAGGCAGCTCGATCCTGCTCTCCCACCTGGTGGTGGGTGCCTACGCCCTGCTCGACCCGCTCGAGGGGGAGCGAGGACGCCGCGTGCGCTGGGACTACGGCGACGAGACCCCGCTGCGGGACGCCCGCGGGTTCGAACTGCAGCGCGCCGCCGCCCACCCCAGCCAGCTCACCGACGAGGTGCGCGACGCCCATGTGCCCAGCGTCGAGATGGACACCCCGCTGGCCGGGCCCGAGATCGCCCCCGACGGGGACGACGCCGAGGTGCTCGCCTGGGCCACCCAGCGCTCGATCGGCAACGCGGTGCTGCGCAACGGTGCCCGCTGGTACGTCGACCACGCGCACCCCGAGTACTCCGCGCCCGAGGTGCTGCGGGCCCGCGAGGCGGTGGTCACCGACCGCGCCGGGGAGGAGATCGCCCGGCGGGCGATGGCGATCCTCGCCGCGGCCGACGGCATCCCCGAGGTCGCCCTGTACAAGAACAACACCGACGGCAAGGGCGCCTCCTACGGCACCCACGAGAACTACCTCGTGGACCGCGCGGTGCCCTTCGAGCGTGTGGTCACGGCGCTGCTGCCGTTCCTGGCGTCCCGGCAGGTGCTGGTGGGCGCGGGCCGAGTGGGGCTCGGCACTCGCGGCGAGCGGCCCGGCTTCCAGCTCTCCTCCCGCGCTGACTTCATGGAGGCCGAGGTGGGTCTGGAGACCACCTTGAACCGGCCGATCGTCAACACTCGCGACGAGCCGCACTCGGACCCCACCCGTTTCCGCCGCCTGCACCTGATCATCGGAGACGCGAACCTGCTCGAGGAGTCGACCTTCCTCAAGCTGGGCACCACGTCGCTGATGCTCGCCGCGCTCGAGGCCGAGCACCGCACCGGCACCGCGATCCTTCCGGACCTGCGGCTCGCCGACCCCGTCGCCGCGGTCCGGGCCATCAGCCACGATCCGAGCCTGGCCACCACCGTCGAACTGGTCGACGGCCGGGAGCTCACGGCGCTCGAGATCCAGCGCATCCTGCTCGACGCCGTCGCAGAGGCCTGCGACCACGCGGACGAGGAGACGGCGCAGGTGCTGCGCAGCTGGGGCGAGATCCTCGACCTGCTCGAGGAGGACCCGATGGGCGCCGCCGAGCGGGTGGAGTGGGTCGCCAAGCTCCAGCTGCTCGAACGCTACCGGGGACGCCACGGCCTGGACTGGGGCGACCCGCGCCTGCAGATGGTGGACCTGCAGTATTCCGATCTGCGGCCCGGCCGCGGCCTGTACGACAAGCTGCGCACCGCCGGAGCGATCCCCACCCTGGTCGGCCAGGACGAGGTCGAGGCAGCCGTGCGCACGGCTCCGACCAGCACCCGTGCCCATCTGCGCGGCGGGCTGATCGCCGCGCACCACGCCCAGGTCCCGTCGGCCGGCTGGGACGCGATCACCCTGGCCGGTCCCACCGGCGGGCACCGGCTGCGCCTGGCCGACCCGCGCCTGGGCTCCGCCGACTGGTGCGCCGAGCACGGCATCGATCCGGCCGACGACCCAGAGACGATCCTGGACGCACTGCGTCGAGCCGTCGGCCACAGCTGAGTCATCGAGAAACAAGGAGGACACCATGTCCCAGCAGTCCCTGAATGCCCCCGGCTCCGATGGTGAGGAGCCCGTCGACGGTACCGACCAGGTGACCGGCGGGCAGACCTTCGCCTCCGCCCAGGCGGCGGACGACCTGCTCGACGAGATCGACTCGGTGCTCGAATCCAACGCCGAGACCTTCGTGCGCTCCTTCGTGCAGAAGGGCGGCCAGTGACCCGATGAAGCGTCGCGTGGGAGGTCTGGAGACCGAATACGGGCTGGTGTGTGTACGGGCCGACGGCTCGCGGGCGCTCGAACCGGAGGCCGCGGCCCGGGAGCTGTTCCGCCCGGTGGTGGCGATGGGCCGTTCCTCGAACGTGTTCCTCCGCAACGCCGCACGCCTCTATCTCGACGTCGGCTCGCACCCCGAGTACGCCAGCGCCGAGTGCGACGACTGGTGGGAACTGGTCGCCCAGGACCGTGCCGGTGACCGGATCTTCGCGGACCTCGCGGCGCAGGCCAACCAGCGGCTCGCCGCCGACGGTCAGGACGCCCGCATCCACCTGCTGAAGAACAACGTCGATTCCGCAGGCAACGCCTTCGGCTCCCACGAGAACTACCTGGTGGATCGTCGTGGGGAGTTCACCCGCCTGCCCCGCTACCTGCTGCCCTTCCTGGTCACCCGCCAGATCGTCACCGGCGCCGGGGGAGTGGTGCGCTCCGCGCAGGAGGACGGCAGCTTCTCCCACCGCGCCGCGGACGACCCCGACGCCGGCGCCGAGGGCACTGACGCCCAGTTCGTCTTCTCCCGCCGCAGCGACCA
>JAKDNE010000077.1 GCA_030451965.1 Brachybacterium sp.
GCCGGATGACCGGCATGCCGAGTGTCGCCCCGTCCCTGCCCCCTGCTGACCTTCCCGTCGATCTGCGACGCATCGAGCTGCTGTGCGCGCGGCTCCGCCCTGAGGAGGGCGTCGAGCTCGAGCACATCGTGTGGAAGATCGCGAAACTTCCCCGTGCCGAGGGCTGGGACAACATGCTGTGGCCGGTCGGATCGCTGCGGGGACGCGAGCTCGTGCTCCGGGTCGCACGGCGAGGGATCTCCCGTGCACTGCTCGGACGCGAGGTGACCGTGCTGCGCCGACTGCGCGGCCTGGGCACGCAGCTGCCGATGGATCTGCCGACGGTGCTCGCGATGGCCGAGGACGCGGTGCTGGTGGAGTGGATCGACGGCGTCACCGCTGATGAGTCGGAGGCCGCGACGCGCACCGAGGTCGCCGGCGATCTCGCCAGGATGCTCGCGACGATCCATTCCGGCCCCGCCCCGGAAGTGGGCCGCAACCCGGTACGCGGTGTCCCGCTCGCCACGAGGGCCGAGACCTTCGCCAGGGATCTGGAACGGGCCGATCTCCCGCCCGCCTGGCGGGAGCGGGCGGAGGCACGCTGGCGGGAAGGTCTGGCCGCGGCACCCTGGCAGGGGCGCGAACTGCTGCTGCACGGGGATCCGCACCCCGGCAACGTCGTGGTCCCGTTCCTCGGGGCCCCCGGACCGTCCACGTTGATCGACTGGGGGGACACCACCCGCGGCGACCCGGCCAGCGATCTGGGAGGGATGCTGCTCCACCTCCCCTCGGACGCGCTGCTGCTCGCGTACCGGGAAGCGGCGGCCTGGACCGGGATCGATGAGGACGAGATATGGGAGGCACTCGTCGCCCGCTCCTGGGCCTGGGCGACGCAGATGGCGCTCGCCCTGGTCAGCTCCTACTCGGAGCGTGACGGGCTGGGAGCTGTCGCGCACCGACTGCTCAGCAGCTGATGCGCCGGCCGGGCTGCGGCGACGTCTGAGGCACTGGTCCACTACCTCGGATCGTCCTCGGCGGCGTGGAACAGCTCCCCGTCCGGATGATCCCTGCGACCCCGGGGACGCTCTCCACGTAGAGTGGGGCCGCCATGACCACGCCCTCCTCGACGCCCGACCCGGCCACCCCCGAGCTCCCCGGCCCGCGCATCACCTATCCGGGGGACCTCCCCGTCTCCCAGCGCCGCGAGGACATCCAGGCCGTGCTCCGCGAGCACCAGGTCGTCGTCATCGCCGGCGCCACGGGCTCCGGCAAGACCACTCAGATCCCCAAGATGCTGCTCGAACTCGGCTACGGCCGGCGCGGGAAGCTGATCGGCCACACCCAGCCGCGCCGGATCGCCGCTCGTTCTGTCGCCCAGCGCATCTCGAGCGAGCTCGGCGAGAAGCTGGGGGAGGGGACCGTCGGATTCCAGGTCCGCTTCACCCGCGAGACCGGTCGGGGCACCCGGCTGAAGCTCATGACCGACGGCATCCTGCTGGCCGAGATCGGCCGCGACCGCCTGCTGACCCGGTACGACGCGATCATCATCGACGAGGCGCACGAGCGCTCGCTGAACATCGACGTGATCATGGGGTACCTGCGTCAGATCCTGCCCCAGCGACCGGATCTCAAGGTGGTCATCACCTCCGCCACCATCGATCCCGAGCGCTTCGCCGAGCACTTCGGCCACAGCCTCCCCTCGGGTGAGCGGGAACCCGCGCCGATCATCGAGGTCTCCGGCCGCACCTACCCCGTCGAGATCCGCTACCGTCCGCTGGTGCTGGAACCGGAGGTCGACGAGGACGACGAACTCGAGGACATCCACTCCGTCGAGCGCGACCTCACCCAGGCGATCACCGACGCGGTGGACGAACTGGCGGCCGAGGGCCCCGGGGACATGCTCGTGTTCCTGCCCGGCGAGCGGGAGATCCGGGAGATCTCCGAGGCTCTGACCACCCATCTGGGCACCGGCACGAAGGGCCGCTCCGCGCTCCCGGTCGAGGTGCTGCCGCTGTTCGGACGACTCTCCGCGCAGGATCAGCAGAAGATCTTCTCCCCGCCGAAGGCCGGCACCTATCGCCGCATCATCCTGTCCACCAACGTCGCCGAGACCTCGCTGACCGTCCCCGGCATCGCCTACGTGATCGATTCCGGACTGGCTCGCATCTCCCGCTACTCCCAGCGCACCAAGGTCCAGCGGCTGCCCATCGAGCCCATCTCCCAGGCCAGCGCGAACCAGCGCTCAGGCCGCTCCGGCCGCACCGCCGCCGGCATCGCGATCCGGCTTTTCTCCGAGGAGGACTTCGAGGGCCGTCCGGAGTTCACCGAACCGGAGATCCTGCGCACCGCGCTCGCTTCCGTGGTGCTGCTGATGACCTCGCTGGGGCTCGGCGACGTGGAGTCCTTCCCGTTCGTCGAACCGCCCGCCAACCGTGCGATCGCCGACGGTGTGCGACTGCTGGACGAGCTCGGCGCGATCGAGGACTCCCCGCGGGAGCCCGGCGGCCGCCGGCTCACCCGCGTCGGCCGCACCCTCGCCCGCTTTCCGCTGGATCCGCGGATGGCGCGCATGCTCATCGAGGCCCACCGCCTGGGCGCCCTGCGCGAGGTGCTGATCATCGTGGCGGCGATGTCGATCCAGGACCCTCGTGAACGGCCGCTGGGTCAGGAGCAGCAGGCCAAGGAGAAGCACAAGCGCTTCGAGGACGAGACCAGCGACTTCCTTGCCTACCTCAACCTGTGGAACCATCTCCAGTCCCGGCGCAAGGCACTGTCGAACTCGGCGTTCCGCCGCGAGGTGCGCTCCGAGCACCTCCACTACCTGCGGATCCGGGAATGGTGGGATCTGCACTCGCAGCTGCGGGACATGGCCAAGGACGTGGATCTCTCCCGCAATGACACGGACGCGTCCCCGCAGGCGATCCACCAGGCGCTGCTGGCCGGGCTGCTCTCCCATGTCGGTCTCCAGGACGACCGCACCAGGGAGTACGCCGGCGCCCGCGGTGCCCGCTTCGCGCTGTGGCCGGGATCGGCACTGGTCAAGAAGCGCCCCGACTACGTGATGGTCGCCGAACTGGTGGAGACCTCCCGGCTCTGGGGCCGCACCGCCGCACGGATCGACCCGGCCTGGGCGGAGGAGACCGGCTCTCACGTCGTCAAGCGTTCCCACTCCGCCCCGCACTGGTCCTCGAAACAGGCCTCCGCGATGGCGCATCAGAAGGTGTCCCTGTACGGGGTGCCGATCGTTGCCGACCGCGTCGTCGGCTACGGGCGCATCGACCCCGAGGCCGCCCGCGAGATCTTCATCCAGCACGCTCTGATCGAGGGGGACTGGCGCACCCGCCACCACTTCTTCCGCGACAACCAGGCGCTGATCCGAGAGCTCGAGGAGCTCGAGGCCAAGACCAGGCGTCGCGACCTGCTGATCTCGGATGAGCAGCTGTTCCGCTTCTACGACGAACGGATCCCGGCCTCCGTCGTCTCCGGCCGACATTTCGACACCTGGTGGAAGACGCAGCGTCACGAGAGCCCTGACCTGCTCACCCTCACCGAGAAGGATCTGCTGGCCGCCGACGAGGGGGTCGCCGAGGCGATCGCCGCCGAGTTCCCCGATACCTGGATGCAAGGGGACATCACCCTGCCGTTGAGCTATTCGTTCGGCGCGGTGGGGTCCAAGGGGACCGACGGCGTCACCGCCACCGTCCCGCTCGCGGTGCTCAACCGGCTGGAGTCGCGCGGCTTCGACTGGCTCGTCCCCGGCATGCGAGAGGAGCTGGTCACCGAGCTGATCCGCTCCCTGCCCAAGCCCATCCGTCGTCACCTGGTGCCCGCCCCCGAGCGGGCCAAGGCGGTGGCTGCGACGCTGCACGACGACGATCCCGATGCGGGGGAGATCTTCCTCGAAGCGGTGGCCGACGAGCTGGTCGCCCTGCCGGGGGTGCCGGAGGATCTGCCGCTGTACGGTCCTGAGTTCGACACCGCGAAGCTGCCCGCCCACCTGCGGATGCATTTCCGGGTGGTCGACGATCGGGGACGGGAGATCGGAGCAGGCGACGAGCTCGAGCCGCTCAAGGGCCGGCTGAAGAAGCGGGTGGACGCCTCGGTCTCCACCCGGGCCGATTCCCTCGCCCGCACCGATCTGCCCGGGTTCCCGGCAGAGGGCGTGCCTGCGGTGCACGAGTCCACCGTCGGGGGGCTGAAGGTCACCGGCTACCCGGCCCTGGTCGCGCGCCGCGGCCAGGACGGCCGGCTGCTGCAGGTGGATCTGGCGGTGCTCGCGACCGCCGACGAGCAGGCGCTCGCGCACCGCGAGGGCATCATCGCCCTGCTGGACCGCGACCTCGGCACCGATCTGGGTGCGGTGCTGAACGCCCTTCCCAACCCCACGAAGCTCGCCGTCGCAGGCTCGGACTACGCCTCCACCGCGGCATTGCTCGCAGACGCCTCGCGTGCGGCGACCGTGCACCTGGTCGGCACCGCCGAGGTGCGCACCGCGGCGGAGTACGACGCACTCCTGGAGCAGGTGCGCAGTGGGCACGACGCCCTGGCCGCCCAGGCGGTGAAGGACGCTGCGGCGGCGCTCGCCGTCTCCGCGAAGCTCCACAAGGAGCTCTCCCGGGCGCCTTCGCTCTCCGTGCTGTCCCACCTCACGCAGATCCGCGAGCACGCGGCCTCTCTGCTGGGGGACGGGTTCATCTCCCGCACCGGCATCGCACACCTCCCGGACCTGCGCCGCTACCTCGAGGCCGACGCGATCCGCCTGGACAAGCTGCCCGGCAATCCCCGTCGTGACGAGCAGCTCGCCTGGCAGATCGGGGACGTCTCGCAGCACTGGGCCACACAGCGGGCGAAGCTGTCCGCCCGCCGACGGGCCGAGGCCGACGTGCGCGAGATCGACTGGCTCCTCGAGGAGTTCCGGGTGAGCCTGTTCGCCCAGACACTGGGCACGAAGCAGACGGTCTCGGACAAGCGGATCCGCTCGGCGATCGCCGCACTGGCGTAGGGGCGAACGCCCGCTCAGTCGTGGTGCACGGCACCCACGAAGTGTCTGCGAGGTCACCCGACAGAACTTTTACCCGCCTCCGCCGCACCCCACCGTCCACAGGGCGACGAGGCGGAGCGCCGTGTCCGGCGCGGGGCGAGGACCGGCGACGATGCGGCGATCGCGGAACTCGATGGACGGGCATGGTCCGGTCACGTCCGGGCCAAGGACGGCACCGACAGGATCCCCGCAGCATCGACGCAGTGATCTGCACCCTTCCTGCGCCGTGACCGGTTCGTTACCTTGGCACGGCCCGGCGCGACCGGGCAGCGACCGCCGCCCCGGAACCGAAGGACCTGCCTCATGGCCTCACTCGCTCTCGCCCGCACCCGCTCCCCGTTCTCCCGCCGCCGCCTGCTGACCACCGGGACCCTCGGCCTTGCCGCTGCCGCGACGCTCGGCGCCGTGGCCCCGGCCTCCGCAGCCGTGCTCGGGAGCGGAGATCTCGACACCGAGGGCAGCGCGCAGCAGTGGACCGAGGAGTTCCTGACCCGCCCCGAGACCCGGGAGGGCTTCGTGCTGGACGCGATGGATGAGTGGCAGCTGGACAACGCGAAGTTCATCATCGCCGTCGTCAAGGGGCACGAGCTGGGCGAGGACGTCGGCGTCGTCGCCCTGATCACCGCGATCGTCGAGGCGTGGCTGTACAACTACGAGCCCGCCGTCGATGCGGACTCGGGCGGCCTGTTCCAGCAGCGCCCATCGATGGGGTGGGGCACCTACGACGAGGTGCGGCACAAGAAGCTCGCGCTCGACGCCTTCCTCGGTCTCGGCGAGCACTCCCAGGCCCCGGGCCTGCTGCAGGTGGTCCCCGACATCGCCTCCTGGGAACCCGGCGCCGCTGCGCAGAGCGTGCAGGCCTCCGCACATCCCGAGCGCTACTCGGAGCAGGTCGGTGCCGCACGCGAGATCTGGGACCGCGTCGCGGCAGACGTCGCGCCGTACACGGCCTGAGCGCCCCGACGCCGCAGGTGACGCACTCAGCCCACCGTCACGAACCATCGGGCACTGGCGGTGACCGAGATCGGTGCCCACGACCCGCCGCGTCCTGACCCCGCGGGACCGCAGTCCTCGTTAAGCTATGGAACATGTCACCGATGCCCACCGTGAGCTACTCCATCACGATCCGACTCGAGTTCGCCGCCCGCTCCGCCGCCGTCAGCGACATCACCTCCCGTATCGAGAGTCGTGATGCCACGGTCACCGCACTGGACGTCTCCGCCTCCGGGCCTGAGCGGATGCGAGCGGACATCACCGTTCTGACCGCCGGCCACGACCACGCCATGGAGGTCGTGGACGAGCTGCGCGGGATCGAGGGCGTCGAGCTCGGCAGGGTCTCGGACCGCACCTTCCTGGCGCACCTGGGAGGGAAGCTGACCGTCGAGTCGAAGCTCCCGATCCGTCACCGCGACGATCTCTCGATGATCTATACGCCCGGCGTCGCCCGGGTGGTCAAGGCGATCGCCGAGAATCCCGAGGACGCCCGCCGCCTGACCATCAAGCGCAACACGGTCGCAGTGGTCACGGACGGCTCGGCGATCCTGGGACTGGGAGATCTCGGCCCGCTCGCCGCGATGCCGGTGATGGAGGGCAAGGCGGCGCTGTTCAAGCGCTTCGCGAACATCGACGCGTTCCCGATCTGCCTGGATGCCCATTCGGTCGACGACATCGTCGCGCACGTCAAGGCGATCGCCCCGGTCTTCGCCGGCATCAACCTCGAGGACATCTCCGCTCCGCGCTGCTTCGAGATCGAGGACCGGCTGCGCGCCGAGCTCGATATCCCGGTCTTCCACGACGACCAGCACGGCACCGCGATCGTGGTCGTCGCCGCCCTGCGGAACGCTCTGCGCGTGGTCGAGAAGGACATCGGGTCCGCCCGCATCGTGCTGTCCGGGGCAGGGGCCGCCGGCACCGCGATCCTGCGTCTGCTGCGCGCCGCCGGTGCCCGTGATGTGGTCGTCACGGATATCGACGGCATCGTCCACGAGAACCGCGAGCAGCTCGAGGGGCGCCTGCCCTGGATCGCGGAGATCACCAATCCGCGCCAGCTCACCGGCACCCTGGCCGATGCCGTCGCCGGCGCCGACGTGTTCATCGGGGTCAGCGCCGGGAACATCCTCTCCGCAGAGGATGTCGCCACCATGGCGGACCGGTCCGTCGTCTTCGCGATGGCCAATCCGACCCCGGAGATCGATCCCGCCGAGGCCGTCAAGCATGCCGAGGTCGTCGCCACCGGGCGCAGCGACTTCGCGAACCAGATCAACAACGTGCTCGCCTTCCCCGGGGTGTTCCGCGGACTGCTGGACGCCCATGCCACCCGGGTCAGCGACCGGATGCTGCTGGCGGCGGCGAAGGCGCTCGCCGATGTGGTCGCGGCGGACGAGCTCAACCCCACCTACATCGTCCCCAGCGTGTTCCACGAGGGCGTGACCAAGGCCGTCGCGAGCGCGGTCGAGAAGGTCGCCCGTGAGGAGGCCGGGACGGTCGACACCATCACCGGTGCCATGACCGCCGTCTACGCCGACGAGATCACCTTGGACGGCTGAGCGACGTGCTGCGAGCGTGCGAGCGGTAGGAGCTCAGCGGGTTCGGTGGGGGCTGAGCGACGTGCTGCGAGCGTGCGAGCGGTAGGAGCTCAGCGGTGCCCGTCCGCGACCGGCTCCGGCTCGACCTCCGGCTCCAGGTGATCGATCCCGACGGTGCGCCGCCTCAGACGATCTCCGATCCACAGGCCGAGCCCGAGCGCGATGCCGATCACGTCGAACAGGATGTCGGCCCCGTCGCCGCTGCGCTGGGGGAGCACCACCAGCTGCACCAGCTCGATGAACGGCGCGTGCACGAGCGCGACGACGATGATCCAGCCCATCGGGAACCGCTTTCGCGGGGCGAGCAGCCGCCCGGCGGCGTACACGGTCAGGGCGAACACCAGCAGATGCACGGCCTTGTCGAGCCCCGGCACGCCCGTGCCCGGGGTGCTGTCCGGCAGTGAGGGCAGGTAGAAGCCGAGGTTCAGCAGCAGTGCGAGGGCGAACAGGCCTGCCCTCCACGCGAGAGAGCCGCCCATCCGGCTGATCTCGTCGGGCAGGCGGCGAAGGAAGTCGACGACAGCGTCCATAGGGAGGATTCTCTCAGCGGCAGGGCGTGCAGGCCGGGAGGCGGGGCCGACATGAGCTCGATGCCTCCGTGGAGGATCGCTCCTGCAGAGCATCGGGCGGGCCGGTAAACTGGCGATGTCACGTCATCGAGCCAGGGAGCAGTCATGTCCTCCACGTCCGACCCGTCCCGGATGGACCCCTACAGCGACGATCCGGGCGCTGGTCCCGGCGGCACCGCGGTGCTGGACCGGCAGCTGCAGGAGCAGGAGCAGAAGACCGACGACGGCGACCACGACCGGTTCGCCCACTATGTGCGCAAGGACAAGGTCACCCAGGCCGCGCTCGGCGGCTCTCCGGTGATCGCGCTGTGCGGCAAGGTCTGGGTGCCCGGCCGCGACCCCGAGAAGTACCCGGTCTGCCCGGAGTGCAAGGAGATCTACGAAGGCTTCCGCGAGCCGAACGACGGCGGGGACGACTCGGGCGGTTCCAGCCAGGGAGGCTCCGGCAGGGGCGGCGGCTTCCGCGGCTTCTTCGGCGGGCGGCGCTGAGCCCTCGCCGCGCGCCGGCGGCACCTCCGGCGCGCGGCGACTTCCTCACATCGGTCCTGTCGGTGGATCGTCACCGGTCGGCGGTACGGTGGTTCTCGCTGTGAACACGACCCCCTCACTCTTCTCCACGAGCGATCCTCGCCAGCCCTCCGAGGCGGCGGCGCGGTCGCTTCCCGTCGCGTACCCGGAGCGCGCCGCCTGGGGCACCGTCTCCAAACTCCGTGCCTGGCAGGCCGAGGCTTTCGAGCTCTATCGCGACCGCGCTCCCAAGGACTTCCTGGCCGTGGCGACCCCCGGCGCCGGCAAGACCACGTTCGCGCTGCAGATCGCGGCCGCTCTGCTCGCCGAGGGCACCGTCCGTCGCATCACCGTGGTGGCGCCGACGGAGCACCTGAAGACGCAGTGGGCGGATGCCGCCGCCCGGGTGGGCATCTCCCTGGATCCGAACTTCTCCAATGCGCAGGGTGCCCACGGCTCCCATTTCCAGGGCGTCGCGGTCACCTATGCGCAGATCGGCATGCATCCCGCGCTGCATCGCGCTCGCACCGAGGCCGACCGCACCTTAGTGATCCTCGACGAGATCCATCACGCCGGTGACGCCCGCACCTGGGGCGACGGGGTGCGGGACGCCTTCGATCCGGCGACACGGCGGCTCGCCCTGACCGGCACTCCGTTCCGCTCGGACGATTCACAGATCCCCTTCGTCACCTACGAGGAGGACGGCGAGGGTTTCCTGCGCTCGAAGGCGGACTTCACCTACGGCTACGGTGAGGCGCTGCGCGACAACGTGGTGCGCCCGGTGCTGTTCATGACCTACTCCGGGCGAATGCACTGGCGCACCAAGGCGGGGGAGGAGGTCTCCGCACAGCTCGGCGCACTGGAGACCAAGGACATCACCCAGCAGGCCTGGCGCACCGCGCTGGATCCCCAGGGGGAGTGGATCCAGTCCGTGCTCTCCGCCGCCGATCGCCGTCTCACCGAGGTGCGGCGTCACGTGCCCGATGCCGGCGGTCTGGTCATCGCCACCGACCAGAAGGCTGCCCGCTCGTACGCCGAGACGCTCCAGGACATCACCGGGCAGGCACCCACCGTCGTCCTCTCCGACGACGTCGGCGCCGGCAAGCGGATCGAGGCGTTCTCGGACTCCGAAGACCGGTGGATGGTCGCGGTGCGCATGGTCTCCGAGGGGGTGGACGTGCCGCGGCTGGCCGTGGGCGTCTATGCGACCTCGACCTCGACTCCGATGTTCTTCGCCCAGGCGGTCGGCCGTTTCGTGCGCTCCCGGACCCGCGGTGAGACCGCGAGCGTCTTCCTGCCCACGGTCCCCATCCTGATGGGCCACGCCGCGGAGATGGAGGCCGAGCGCGACCACGTCCTGGATCGTCGGCCGAAGGCGGGGGACGAGGAGACCGGGCTCGATGAGAGCCTGATCGAGCAGGCGAACCGTCCCGAGCAGACCTCCGACCAGCTGGAGATGAGCTTCGAGGCGCTGGAGTCCGAGGCATCTTTCGACCGGGTGCTGTTCGACGGCGGCGAATACGGCGCCGGCGGCACGATCGGCTCCGAGGACGAGCAGGAGTTCCTCGGCATCCCGGGACTGCTGGACGCCGATCAGATGCGTACCGTGCTCCAGCAGCAGCAGGCGCAGCAGCAGGCCAGGCGGCAGAAGAACGAGAGTGCGAACTCGCCCGTCACGCCCGGCGTCGTCGACCACCGGCAGCTGATGGACCTGCGCAAGGAGCTCAGCACCCTCGTCTCCGCCTGGGCCAAGAAGTCCGGCGCTCCGCATGGCTCGGTGCACAACACGCTGCGCAGCCGCAGCGGCGGACCCTCCGTCGCCCAGGCCAGCGCCGAGCAGATCCAGGAGCGGATCGGGATCGTGCGCGGCTGGTTCGTCGGCCGCCGCTGATCATTGCGTGCCCCGTATCGGGCGGGGGTGGCCGACTGCTGGCGGGTGAGCGGCCTCTATGCCACTGCTGCCGCAGAGGTCGCCCCTGCACCAGTGACCGACCGACGAGCTGCGGTGCGGACCGCTCGAAGCGACCGCTGGGCTCCCTGCACGTCCGCCGGGAGGACCGCGCGATCACAGGCCCGACTCGCGCCCGTAGTTCTCAGCCCAGCAGCCGCGCGGCCTCGGCACCATCGGTGATCGTGGGGATGGCGACCGGGCCGTCAGGGCCGTCATCAGGGGACAGGCCCAGCTCGGCGACCGAGGCGGCGTGTTGCGCCCGTGCGGCCTCGACCCGCGCCGGAGCGGGCTGGTCCTCGAGGACCTCGCCGCCGACGATCAGCGGGTGCTGCAGCGACCGCAGCGAGGTGCGCGTCCAGTCGGGAT
>JAKDNE010000448.1 GCA_030451965.1 Brachybacterium sp.
TGCAGCGCACGATGTCCGGCGTGAGGGTGGTCTCCTCGCCGTCCAGGGTGATGGTGAGGGTGCCGGCCTCCACACCTGCGGCGGCATCCTCGCTCTCGTCCGCGGACTCCTGGTCCTCGGCATCCTGCTCCTCCGACGCGGATCCGTCCTCGGTCTCCGACTCCTCGGAGGCCTCGGGCGTTTCCTCCGGCGCGGCCTGCGTGGTCTCGCCGGCCTCGGCACCGCCGCCGTCGCTGCTCGCCGTGGGGCTCTCGCCCTGCGAGGCGCCGCAGGCGGCGAGGGAGAGGATGAGGGCGGCGGCGGCCGCGGTGGTGCGGAGGTGGCGTGTTGAGATCATCCTTGATACTTAGCACGCCCGCGCGGGGCTGCGCATTGAACGGGACCAGCCCACCTGCGCAGATGCTCCCGCGACGTGAAAGACCACTCAGGTCGGGGCCGGCGTGCTGAGACGGCGGCCACGCTCGATGCGCCTCGCGCTGTTCCCTCGCCGCGACCTCCGCGGCTGAGACCGCGAGTATGCGAGCCTGGGCAGGACCCCTCCCCCACGTGCACGGATGTCCCGAACCCTCACGGCCCCGGGAGCACCGCCGACCGTCCTCATCAGCCACTCACGTCCCGAATCGGATCGAGGAGAACCATCATGCTGGATATCGCAGTCGTGGAGAACACCCACATCATCACCATCACGTACAGCGGTTCGCTGAGCACCGAGGACATCGAGAAGGCGCAGGAGGTGATGTCCCGGCTCACCGCTGAGCACAACGCAGTCCAGCTCCTGCTCGAGTACGGCGAGATCGATCCGGGCCGCATCGAGCCCGCCGCGGCCTGGAAGGACCTGCAGAGCATCGGCATGCTGCAGGACATGGAGCGGATCGCGCTCGTCGCGGACCAGCAGTGGCTGCAGACGATCACCGACGCGATCGGCGCGATCGTCTCCGCCGACGTCCGGACCTTCGACCGTGGCCGGCGTGACGAGGCGCTGGCCTGGCTGGCCTCCTGAACGGGTCGAGACCAGGACCTCGACCGGTGGCCCGCCCGTGGGCCAGCCGGTGATCGGTCAGATCACGGGGGAACCACCCCGCAGGTCGGGTCAGACACCTCAGAGGCGCAGCACCAGCTTCCCCCGCACGTGCCGGGTGCGCACCCGGTCGAGCGCCTCGGCGGCCTCCGCGAACGGGTGGACGCGCTCGATCTCCAGATGCACCGCGCCCGTGGCCACGTCCTCCGTCATCGCGAGCAGTTCGGCGCGCACATCGGCGGCGTAGTCGATCATCACCGGCGTGATGCCCCGTTCGGTGGGCACGGAATCGCCCGAGACGGTGATGACGCTCCCGCCGTCCTTCACCACACGCATGCTGTCCGCGCTCGTGCCGGGGTGCACGGCCAGCGCCGCATCGACACCCTGCGGCGCCCAGCCACGGACCTCCTGGACCCACCCGGCATCGTGGTAATCCACTGTCATCTCTGCGCCCAACGAGCGCATGTACTCGTGGTTGTGGGCCGACGCAGAGGCCGCGACCCGCCACCCGCGGCGACGTGCGACCTGCAGCGCCAGGGTCCCGATCGCTCCGGCCCCTCCGGCGATGAAGAGCGTACCCCCTGCGGGCATATCGCTGATCGCGGCGAGAGCGCGCAGCACCGTGTTGCCGGCCACGGGCAGCGCCGCCGCCTGCGCCATGTCGAGTCCCTCAGGGATCGGCAGGATCAGTGAGTTCACGTCGACCACCGCGAACTCCGCCCAGGTCCCACCCTTGGGCTGCATGACGTTGACGAACGCGATCCGGTCCCCGCGGCGATGATCCGTCACCTCGCTGCCGACCTCCTCGACCACCCCGGCGCCCTCGATCCCGATGGGGAGGGAGCCGGCGGCGTCCGGCGGCAGGAAGTAGGAGTCGTGGATCCCGACCCCGATCGCCTCGAGGCGCACCAGCAGCTCCCCGGGACCGGGCTCGGGTACGGGGACGTCGGTGAGCGTGATGGTCTCGGAGTCCGGGGCGGTGAGCAGATAGGCCTTCAT
>JAKDNE010000449.1 GCA_030451965.1 Brachybacterium sp.
ATCCCCCCGTTCTCCGGCTTCATCGGCAAGGTGGGCCTGATCGAGGCCGGCATCGAGTACGACCGCACCTCCGGCTGGGTCCTGATCGGCATCAGCGTCCTGACCAGCCTGCTGACCCTGTACGCGATCGCCAAGATCTGGAACCGTGCCTTCTGGCAGGAGCCCAGTGAGGAGATCATCGCCCGCGACGTCCCGCTGCCGAGGATGATGGGCGGGGCGACCGCCGCGATGATCGTCTTCTCCCTGGGACTGACGGTGCTGGCCGGCCCGCTGATGACCTATGCGGACTCCGCGGCGAGCTCGGTCCTCGAGCGGGTCCCGTACGTCAGCGCGGTGCTGGGCGACGAGGCCGCCGAGGATCTGGAGTACCGGATCGACGACGCGGGCCATCGGCTCGACGGCGAGGGACAGGAGGTCGAGCAATGATCGTCCGCCGACTCACGGACCTGCGCCACTCCTGGCTGTGGATAATGCTCTCGGTGGTGCTGTGGTGCCTGCTGTGGGGCGGGATCGACCTCAAGAACGTGCTCGGGGGGCTGGTCGTCGCCCTGGCGGTGTTCGTCCTGTTCCCGATGCCGCCCACCGGCCACGAGCTGACCCTGCGGCCGCTGCGCTTCACCCGGTTCGCGCTGCGCTTCCTCGCCGACTGCGCGGTCTCCGCCATCCAGGTCGGGTACTTCGCGCTGCGCCCCGGCCCGCAGCCGCCCAGCTCCGTGATCGCGGTGACCATGGCCTCGCGCTCCGATTTCTTCCTCACCTTCACCGGGGTGCTGTGCACCCTGATCCCCGGATCCGTGGTGGTGGAGGCCCAGCGCGCCACCGGCACGCTGTTCCTGCACACCTTCAACGCCGGCACGCCCGAGGCCGTGGAGAAGGCCCGAGCGGACGTGCGAGCGCAGGAGGAGCGGCTGCTGTGGGCCGTCGGTCGGCGCCAGGTCCTCGAGGAGGCGGGTCTGCGATGAGCACCTTCGACCTCGTGCTGGTGGTCTTCGCCGTCATCCTCGCCGCGGCCGCGCTGGCCGTCGTCTATCGGATGATCGTCGGCCCCACCATCTTGGACCGGGCCCTCGCGAGCGACTCCCTGGTCACCCTGGTGGTGATGGGCATGGCGCTGTACGCGGCACAGACCCGCACGGCCTGGGCGGGTCCGGCGATGCTGGGGCTGACGGGACTGGCCTTCATCGGCACCGTCACCTTCGCGCGGTTCGTCGCCCGGGAGGACTCCCGGCAGGGGATCCAGAGCCGCTACGCCGTCGAACCGGCCACCGACACTGCGCAGCACGAGGCGATCCATCCCGATCCGACCACCGGCCCGACCCCGGACGACGGGCCCGACAACCATCTCGCGCCTGCCCCGGAGGACGACGCCTGGGGAGAGGCGGATCCGCTCGAGGATCCCGACCGACCCGGGGAGCCGGAGCCGGGCGGCTTCGGTGACGAGGGACGACCCCGGTGGCCCGAGGAACCGACGGAGGGGGGACGATGACGATCATCGAGACCATCGCCGCCGTGCTGATGGGCGGCGGGCTCCTGCTGGGCGTGGTCGCCGCCATCGGCCTGAACCGCTTCGACGGCGTGCTGATGCGCCTCCACGCCGCGTCCAAGCCACAGGTGCTGGGGCTGATCCTGGTCTTCGCCGGGGCCTCGCTGGCGGCGAAGTCCTGGTCCCTGGCGGCCTTCCTGCTGGTGGTCCTGCTCGCGCAGATGCTCACGGTGCCGGTCGCCAGCGTGATGGTGGGGCGCGCCGCCTTCCGTCGCGGCTTCGTGCGCGGTGGCGACTACGCCATCGACGAGCTCAGCCCACGACTGGCGGGCACCGGCGACGACGACGATGACGAGGACGGCTTCCTCGACGAGGACGGCGATGACCACGTGGGCATGGCCGACGGCGCCCGCGACCGCTTCCCGGAGAATGTGGTCACCGTGCGGATGGAGCCGCTGACCGATCCGAACTGGGAGGAGCCCGAGGGCGGCGCCGCCGAGATCGAGGACGAGGACATCATCGACATCGACCT
>JAKDNE010000078.1 GCA_030451965.1 Brachybacterium sp.
GGCGCCCCGCGTACAGTGACGCTCGTCGAGAGGGCCGCACTGCAGCGGCCAGGAATGAGGAGGACGAGGATGGCCAAGCGGATCGGGCTGATCGGCTGCGGGGATGTCTCCGTCGTCCACTTCGAGGCGATCAGGGACATCGAGGGCCTTCAACTGGTGGGCGTGGCGGACACCGACCCGCAGGCACTCTCCCGCGCCACCGAGGCGACCGGGGTCCCCGGATTCGAAAGCACCCGGGAGCTGATCGACGCCGTCGGCCCGGACGCCGTGCACGTCACCACTCCCCATCACCAGCACATCGACCCCTCGCTCACCGCCCTCGAGGCCGGGGTGCATGTGCTGCAGGAGAAGCCGCTCGCGCACACCCTCGAGGAGGGCCGACGCCTGGTCGACGCCCTGGAGAGCGCGAGCACCTCGGCCGGCGCCCCGAAGGTCGGGATCTGCTTCCAGAACCGCTACAACCTGGCCAGCCGGCACCTGGCCGAGATGCTGGGCACGGGCGAGCTCGGCGCGGTGCGCGGAGCCTGGGCCTCCGTGGTGTGGACCCGCAGCGCCGACTACTTCCTCGCCAAGCCCTGGCGCGGCACCTGGGACGGCTCCGGCGGCGGGCTGCTGATCAACCAGGCCATCCACACCCTGGACCTGGTGCAGTGGCTGCTGGGCGGGGTCGAGCGCACCGACGGACATGTGGCGACCCGCAAATACGGCGACGTCATCGAGGTCGAGGACACCGCCGAGCTGCTGCTGCACCATCCCGGTGGCATCACCACCTCGTTCTACGCCACCCTCACTGCCCCGCAGCACCGACCGGTCGAGCTCGAGCTGGACTGCGAGAGGGCCTATGTGACGCTGCGCGGCGGCACCGACGGCGGGCTCACGATCCGCTGGGTCGACGGCCGGGTGGAGACCCTCGCCGAACGCTCGGTGACCTCCGGCGGTCGCTCCTACTGGGGCGTCTCCCACGAGCTGCTGATCCGCGACTTCTACGAGCGCCTGGACGAGCCAGAGCCCTTCTGGATCGGGCCCGGCGAGGCGATGGCCTCGCTGGAGATCCTCATGGAGGCGTACCGGCTCAGCGGGGTGGGCCCGGGGGCGGGCCCCGGAGCGGGTGGCTGAGGTCAGTCCCATGACCCGCATCGGCATCGTGATCACCCATCCCGACACCTTCCCCGCAGCGGATCCCGAGCTGGACTCCCTCCCGCTGATCGCGGCGCTGGGCCGGCATGGGGCGCACGCGGAGCAGCTGGTGTGGCACGACGAGTCGGTCGACTGGACGAGCTTCGACCTGGTGGTCCTGCGCAGTCCGTGGGACTACCCCCAGCGTCCGGCGGAGTTCGAGGCCTGGCTGGATCGCGCCGCGGCGCTCACCCGGGTGCTGAACGAGCCGGCGCTGGTGCGCTGGAACATGGACAAGCGCTACCTCGAGCAGCTCGAGGCGGCCGGGATCCCGGGGGTGCCCACGACCTACTGCAGCGACGTGGACTCCCTCGAGCGGGCGCTCTCCGCCGCCTCGTCCGCCGGCGACGCGGTCGGCGGGGCCGACGGAACCGCGCACCTCGTCCTCAAGCCGGCCGTCGGCGCGGGAGCCCAGCAGACGGGCCTGTTCGCACACGGCGATCCGGCCGCCCTCGCCCTGGGGCGCGAGATCCTCGCGGGCGGCGGCACCGTGATGCTGCAGCCGGAGGTGCCGGAGCTCTCGGAGGGCCACGAGAAGGCGCTGTACCTGGTGGACGGGTGCTTCACGCACGCGATCGCGAAGGGAGCACTGCTCGCCCGGGGTGGCGGGCTGCGCGGTCGGACCTACCTCGAGCGCCCCGTCGTGGTGGAGGCGACCGAGGAGGAGAAGCAGTTCGCCGAGAGGGTGCTCGCCGCGGTCTCCCAGGTCACGGACCTGCCCACGCCGCTGTACGGGCGCATCGATGTGGTGGACTCTGCCCGCTTCGGCCTGGTGCTGCTCGAGGCGGAGCTGTTCGAGCCGCTGTTCAACCTTCCGCTGGTCCCCGAGGTCACCGAGACCTTCGCCGAGACGATCCTGGCGCGGGTGTGAGAGCTCGGCTCCAGTCCGCGGTGCGCTCCTTCAGCGTCCGGTAGGCCGAAAGCACCTCGGGCGTCGGCTCAGCGCCGACGGTGCGGGAGCCGCTGATGCTCCAGGTCGGCGGCTCCTCGGAGCCGGAAAGTGCCCAGGCGGCCTGACGAGCGGCGCCGAGGGCCACATACTCCCCCTCCGGGGCGATCGTGACCTCGCGGCCGAAGATCGAAGGTGCCAGCTGCTGGACGGCCTGGCTGCGGGCGGCGCCGCCGATCAGGGTGATGCGGGCGGCCGCCGTTCCGGTGCGCTCCTCGAGTGCGGCGATGCCGTCGGCCAGGGAGCACAGCAGGCCCTCGACATAGGCGCGGGCCACGTCCTCACGGGTGGTGGAGGTGCTCATCCCGGTGAGGGTGGCGCGGGCGTCCGGGCGGTTCGGGGTGCGCTCGCCGTCGAAGTAGGGCAGCAGGGTCACCCCGTGCGCGCCGGGCACGCTCGCGAGCGCCAGCTGCGCCATCTCCTCGTGGGAGACGCCGAGCAGCGTGCGGCCTGCCTCGAGGATGCGGGCGGCGTTGATGGTGGTGGTCATCGGCAGGAAGCGCCCGGTCGCGTCGGCAAAGCCGGTGACGGTGCCGGTGGCGTCGTTCGGCGCCGTGGGGCTGACCATGGCGCACACCCCGGAGGTGCCGATCGAGACGGAGACATCGCCCTCGCTCAGGGAGAGGCCGAGCGCGGCACCCATGTTGTCGCCGGTGCCGGCGGCGATCGCGGCGCCGCCCGAGGAGCGGGCCATGACCTCCTGGGGCGAGCCGGGCAGACGGGGCAGCTCGAGCGAGCGGCCCAGTGCGAGCTCGACCAGCTCGGGCTTCCACCCTTCGGCGGCGGTGGAGTAGTAGCCGGTGCCCGAGGCGTCGCCGCGGTCGGTGAAGGCGGTGGTGCCCTGCTCGGCCAGGTGGAGCGAGACAAAGTCGTGGGGCAGCAGCACGCGCGCGGCCCGCTGCGCGTTCTCGGGCTCGTGGTCCCGCACCCAGCGCAGCTTGGAGGCGGTGAAGGAGGCGACCATGAGGCTGCCGATCTCGGCGACGCTCGCCTCGGGCCCGCCCATCTCCTCGATCAGCGTCTCGGCCTGCGGGGCGGAGCGGGTGTCGTTCCACAGCAGGGCGTCACGCACCACCGCACCCTGCGCATCGAGCAGCACCATGCCGTGCTGCTGGCCGCCGACGGCCACGGCTTCGGCCCGCCCCAGGAGCGGGCCGGCGGCCTCGTCGACCGCGGCGAGCCAGGCCCGGGGGTCGACCTCGGTGCCATCCGGGTGCGCGGCGCGGCGCTCCTGAAGGACCTCACCGGAGGCCGCGTCGACGAGGAGGGCCTTGGTGGCCTGGGTGGAGGAGTCGATGCCGAGGACCAGGGGTGCCATCAAGGGGCCTTTCCGTCGGTGGAGATGCTGGGAACGAGGATATGCCGGGGGCGGGGAGAAGTCAGGCGTCCCGGATAGGAGGAGCCGGGTGCGAGCGGGCGCCGCAGCGGGCCGGCCCGCCGCAGGGTCGCGGGCTGCCGCAGGGGCCCGGGTCGCCGTGGGCGGCCCCGCGACGCACGTCTGCGCCGCAGGGGCCCGGGCAGCCGTGGGCGGCCCCGCGATGCACTTTTGCGCCGCGGAAGACCGATGCGGTCGCTCGCACCGGTCCCCCGGGGACATTATCCGGCGCCACCGCTCGGGCCGACGGGTCGGCGGACCCGGCCCGGCCGAACCCGGCACCGCCGGATCCCGCCCGACTCGGCCGGGCCCGGTCGGCGCGGCCGGGCCCGGTCGGACCCGGTCGGACCCGGTCGGACCCGGTCGGCGCAGCGTCAGGCGCGGAAGCCGAGCAGGTGCTGCATGGCCAGCTGCTGCAGGCGCACGAAGCCGAAGTTGCGCTCACCGGCCGTGTCCGCGTCGAACTCCTCGAAGGTGGAGCGATCCGCGAGCAGGTCCTCGAGGGACTCGCCCTCGGCGAGGGTCGGCGCGGCGAGCTCGTCGATGCCGGAGTACGTCAGCGCCTCCTGGACCTCGGGGTCCTGACGGAACGCCACAGCGCGCTCCTTGAGCATCAGGTACATCTCCATGTTCGCCGCGGCGGAGTCGTACTGGCCCTTCTCGTGCTCGGTGCGGGAGGGCTTGAAGTCGAAGTGGCGGGCCCCCTGGTAGGCGCCGGGCTTGGAGGGGAAGCCGTTCTCGAGCAGGTCGACAGTGAAGAAGGCGCTGATCAGGTCGCCGTGGCCGAACACCAGGTCCTGGTCGTACATCGGCCCGTGCTGACCGTTGAGGTCGATGTGGAAGAGCTTCTCGCTCCACAGCGCCTGGGCGAGGCCGTGGGTGTAGTTCAGGGTCGCCATCTGCTCGTGGCCGGTCTCGGGGTTGATGCCCACGATGTCGCCGTGCTCGAGCTGCTCGATGAAGGCCAGCGCATGGCCCACGGTGGGCAGGAAGATGTTGCCGCGGGGCTCGTTCGGCTTCGGCTCGAGGCCGATGCGCAGGTCGTAGCCTTTGTCCTTGATGTACCCGGCCACGGTGTCCAGACCCTCGCGGTAGCGCTCGAGCGCGGCGAAGAGGTCCTTGGAGCCGTCGTATTCCGCACCTTCACGGCCGCCCCACATCACGAAGGTGCTCGCGCCGAGCTCGGCGGCGAGGTCCACGTTCGCCAGCACCTTGCGCAGGCCGAAGCGGCGCACATCGCGGTCGTTGGAGGTGAACGCGCCGTCCTTGAAGACGGGATGGGCGAAGGTGTCGGTGGTGACCATCTCGATCACGAGGCCGGTCTCGTCGGTGACGGACTTCAGCTGGTCGATGATCGCCTGGCGCTCTGCGGGGGTCGCATCGAAGGGGATCACGTCGTTGTCGTGGAAGGTGAAGCCCCAGGCCCCGAGCTCGGAGAGCGTGCGGATGTGGGTGCTCAGCTCGAGCGGGGGGCGGGTCGCGGCGCCGAACTGGTCCTGGGCCTGCCAGCCGGTGGTCCACAGACCGAAGGAGAACTTGTCGTCACGGGTGGGGGTGGGGGCGGTCATCGGAGTGCTCCTTCATCGTTGATCGGCATCTGCCGTTGTTAGTAAGGTACCGTAACTAACGGCGGTATGCCAAGCTTCTCGCGGGGCAGGGACTGGAGCGTCAGGACCGCCCGCCCGAGCGCGAGGAAGCCGAGGAAGAGGTCCAGATGCAATCCACACATCTGCGCGAGCACAACCTGTCCGCGATCCTCATCGCACTGGCGGCGGCCTCCACGACCTCCACCCCCACCTCTCGCGCCGGGCTCGCCAAGCTCACCCGGCTCACCAAACCCACGGTCTCCAAACTGATCGAGGAGCTGGTGGACGCCGACCTCGTCGAGGAGGGCGCACCACTGTCCATCGGCGCCGGTCGGCCGATGGTGCCGCTGACCCCCGCCCGCGGAACGCTGCTCGCGATCGGCCTGGAGATCGCCGCCGACCACGTCGCCTGCCTCGGGATCGACCTGGCGGGCCGGGTGCTCAGCCACCGCGTCGAGTACCTGAAGGTCACCGCGGCCTCCGCCGAGGAGGCGATCGACCTCGCCGCCGAACTGGTCGGCGAGGTGCGCGCCGAGGCGGGCGATCCGCCGGTGGTCGAGGTGGTCGTCGCCGTCCCCGGCCGCATCGCCCCGGACGACGGACGGGTGCTCTCCGCCCCGAACCTGGACTGGACCGAGGTGCCCCTGGTCCGGCGGCTGCTCGACCATCCGCAGCTCGCGGGCCTGACGGTGCGGGCCCAGAACGACAACCGCCTGTCGGTCCTCACCGAGATCGACCAGCGACCGGGCGAGTCCTTCATCTACCTGCGCGGCTCGACCGGCATCGGCGGGGCGGTCGTGATCGACGGGGCGCTGATGACCGGCGCCCACGGCTGGGCCGGGGAGTTCGGCCACACCGTCATCGAGCCCGGGGGCGCCCTCTGCCGCTGCGGCCGTCGCGGCTGCCTCGAGGCCTACGTCTCCTATCACGCGCTGCGGGAGCGCGCCGGTCTCGGCGACGACACCCTCATCGAGGACCTCGTCGATGCGCTCGCGCTCACCCGGGACCGCGCGGAGGTGATCGGCCTGATCGGACGCTCCCTCGGGTTCGCGATCGCCAATGCCCTGAACATCCTGGACCTGACCACCGTGGTCCTGTCGGGCTACCTGGCCCCGATCGCGGAGGAGCTGGAGCCCGTGGTCCGCGAGACCGTCGAGCGTCACGCCCTGGCGATCGAGGCCGGGCCGGTGCTCATCGAGCGGTCCGACGGCCTCACCGACCCGGCCCTGCGCGGTGCGGCGCGGGCCGCGCTGCAGTCGGTGTTCAGCGATCCGGGGGCGTGGATCGGGCGGGAGCCGTCGATTCCCGCTCGATGAGCTGGGTCTCCAGCTTGAACGGATGGGAGAAGCTTCCCGGATCCGCGGCGAGCGCGAGCAGCCGCTCGACCGCGACCTGCCCGATCGAGAACAGCGGCTGACGCACCGCTGTCAGCTGGGGGTGGGTCCAGCGGGTGATCATCGTGTCGTCGAAGCCGACCACGCTGAGCTGATCCGGCACGTCGATCCCCCGACCGCGAGCAGCACGGAGTGCGCCTGCGGCGAGCGAATCCGAGGCCGCGAAGATCGCGGTCGGCGGCTCGTCGAGGGCGAGCAGCCGGCCGGCACCGGCCTCCCCCTCCTCGTCACGGAAGGGGCTGTGCCACACGAGATCTTCGTCGACTGCGATCCCGGCCCGTCCGAGCGCGCTCACGTACCCCTCGAGCCGCTGGCGGCCGGGCACAGAGCGGCGGGGGCCTGCGAGGATGCCGATGCGGCGGTGCCCGAGGTCCAGCAGGTGCTGGACCGCGGAGACGCCGCCCTCCCAGTTCGTCGAGGCGACCGTGAGGATCCCCGGGGGCTCAGGCTCCTCGAGGACGGGGTCGATCACCAGCAGCGGGAGCGAGAGGCTTCTGCTCCATCGCGCATGGCGGGCACCCGCAGGCGGCACCACGGCGATGACCCCCTCGGCTCCGCGCCCGGCGACCTCCGACATCCACTTCCAGTCCAGCCCGTGACCACCGGAGCTGCGGACGATCAGATCCACGTCAGCCCGGCGCGCGGCATGCTCGGCTCCCTCCAGGACCCCCAACACGTAGGGGCTGTCGACGGATTCGAGATGCAGGGCGATCACCCGACGGGCAGTGCCCTGTCGCCGACGTCGCTGGGTGTACCCCAGCTCCTGAGCCGCCTCGGCGACCGAGATCCGGGTGGTCTGCTTGACCGCCTCGCGCCCGTTCATCACCTTCGAGACCGTCGCCAGTGACACCCCCGCCCGCTCGGCGACATCCGCGAGCGTCACCCGTGCCGATACGGCATCCGAACCCGCCATGAAGCCCCCGTCCCTGTTGTCGACCTCATCCTAAAGGATCGCGAAACTTTCGGTAGGCCACATCGCGTCGAGCCGTACTGGTCGGCGCCGGGTTCTGCACCAGGCAGCCCCCACCGCTGTGCGCACCTTCGCAGCACTCCGCATGGCCTCGCGGGAGCAAGCGACGCGCGAATCCGACTGAAACCACTGTTCAGAACGCTATTACGCCGTGACCGTTCCGTGACTATCACGTGTTGACCGCGTCACACTTCATTGGTAATTTATTCTTACTTGCCAATGGGCGCACCGCCCGGCGACCGATCGCAGGAACCGTCGACGACGACACACAGGAGCTGGCCATGCGAAACTTTCTATTTCCACGCCGATCTTTCCTCGGGGCCGGCATCGGTGCCACCGCGCTGACCCTCGCCGCATGCGGCACCTCCGGGCCCGGCGGCTCCGGTGGCAGCGGCGGCGGGAGCGGGGGCGGCGACTCGGCCAGCATCTGGCAGCTCAGCGGACCGCCCAATGAGGGCATCTACCAGGACTCGATCGATGCGTTCAACGAGCTCGGCGAGGGCACCCTGGAGGTCACGTTCTTCCAGAACGATGCGTACAAGCAGAAGATCCGCACCGCGATCGGTGCCGGCGAGGCGCCCACGCTCATCTATGGATGGGGCGGCGGCGGCCTGCGCACCTATGCCCAGGAGTCACAGGTCGAGGATCTCACCGGCTGGCTCGACGAGAACTCCGACTTCAAGGCTCGCTTCGTCGACTCCGTGTGGAACGCCGCCACGGTCGAGGACAAGATCTACGCCCTCCCCATCGGCGCGACCCAGCCGATCATCATGTTCAACAACCAGAAGGTGCTCGAGGACCTCCGCGCCGAGGCGCCCGAGACCTGGGACGACCTGATGACGGTGGTCGAGAGCGCGAACTCGGCCGGCGTCGCTCCGATCTCCCTCGCCGGGCAGTCCCGGTGGACGTCGATGATGTGGCTCGAGTACCTGCTGGACCGCATCGGCGGCGCCGAGGTCTTCGACCGGATCGCCGCCGGCGAGAAGGACGCCTGGCTCGACGACTCCGTGGTCGAGATGGGCCGGAAGGTCGAGGAGCTGGTCGCGGCGAACGCCTTCACCAAGGGGTTCGAGTCCATGGCTGCGGATTCCAACACCGACCAGGCGCTGCTGTGGTCGAACAAGGCCGCGCTCATGCTCCACGGCGGCTGGACCTACGGCAGCATGAAATCCGGAGGCGGCAGCTTCGTGCAGGACGGTCTGCTCGGCTTCGGCCCGTTCCCCACCATCGAGGGGGGCAAGGGCGATCTCGAGAACCTCGTCGGCAACCCCTGCAACTATCTCGCGCTGTCCGCCGAGGCCTCCGATTCCGAGAAGGAGGTCGCCAAGTCGTACTTCCTCGACGGGATGATGACCGACGACGTGGCCGCCGCCTTCGTGGACTCCGGCTCCGTCCCCGTCATCCAGGGTCAGGACGAGTCTCTCGCCGCGAGCGATGACGCCGAGTACCTGCAGTGGGTCTACGGCGCGATCCAGGAGGCCCCGGCGTTCACCCAGTCCTGGGACCAGGCGCTGCAGCCCACGGCTGCCGAGGAGCTGCTGGTCAACACCGAGCAGCTGTTCCTCGGGAAGGTCACCCCGGAGCAGTTCGCCGAGAACATGAACGCCACTCTCGAGGGCTGATCATGGTCTCCGCCCCCAAGCCCACGGCGGCGCCCGTCGGTCCCGGCCACACCCTCGTGGCCGATCACGCGGGTGTCGCCGGTGCCTCCCCGCCCATGCCCGCACGCCGTGAGCCGCTGCAGCTCTCGCACGTGCTGTTCGCGCTCCCGGCGCTGGCGTTCTTCCTGGTCTTCGCGATCCTGCCGCTGATCGCGGTGGTGGCCCTGTCGTTCACCACCTGGAACGGCATCGGCTCCATCGAGTTCACGGGGCTGCTCAGCTGGAAGGAGACGCTGTCCCGCGACTCCACGTGGCACGGCCTCCTGCTCGTCCTGCTGATGATCGCGGCGACCTGGCTGATGCAGACGCCGCTCAGCATCCTGCTGGGGGCGTTCCTCGCCGGCCAGCAGAAGTATCGCAACGTGCTCGCCGTGCTGTACTTCCTGCCGCTGCTGCTGAGCTCGGCCGCCATCGCGATCACCTTCAAGTCGCTGCTGGATCCCAACTTCGGCATCGCCAACGGCTTGAACATGCCCTTCCTCCAGCAGAACTGGCTCGGAGATTCCACGCTCGTGTGGATCGTGCTGCTGTCGATCATCGCCTGGCAGTTCATCCCCTTCCACACCCTCATCTATCAGGGGGCGGTGCGGCAGATCCCGCAGACCATGTACGAGGCCGCGCAGATCGACGGGGCGGGTCGGGTGCGTCAGTTCTTCTCGATCACCCTGCCGCAGCTGAAATACACGATGATCACCAGTTCGACGCTGATGGTGGTGGGGGCCCTCACCTACTTCGACATCATCTTCGTGCTCACCGGTGGCGGGCCCGGCGTCTCCACCCGGATCCTGCCGCTGGACATGTACCTCACCGGATTCCGTGGCAACGAGATGGGCATCTCCAGCGCCCTCGCCGTCATCCTCGTGGTGATCGGCCTGGGCCTCGCCCTCGGCGTGCAGTCCTTCGGCGGCAGGGATGCCAAGGCCAGCCAGATGGAAGGAGCCTGACATGAGGCGGAACTGGCTCGGAGGCGCCTTCGGCTGGCTGTGGCTGCTGCTCGTCCTCCTCCCGCTCTACTTCGTCGCGGTCACCAGCCTGAAGTCGATCAGCACCTACTTCGGCTCGAACCCTGTGCTGCCCTCCCCGCAGCTCGCCTTCGAGAACTTCACCGCCGTGCTCGAAGCGGATTTCACGATGTATCTGCTCAACAGTGTGCTGGTGGCGCTGGGCACCGTGGTCCCGCTGGTGATCATGGCCTTCATGGCCTCGTTCTCGGTGGTGCGCAGCGGGCATCGGTTCTTCAGCCCGGTGCGCAGCCTGTTCCTGCTGGGCCTGGCGATCCCGGTGCAGGCCACGATCGTGCCGATCTACCTGATCATCATCCAGATGCACATGTACGACTCCTTGGTCGCACTGATGCTCCCCGGCATCGCCTTCGGCCTGCCGCTGAGCGTCCTGATCATCTCCAACGCGATGCGCGACGTGCCCAAGGAGCTGTTCGAGGCGATGGACATCGACGGCTGCACCGAGTGGCAGAAGATGTGGCGCCTCGCGTTCCCCATCTGCCAGCCCGCGATCGTCACCGTGGCCGTCTACCAGGCCCTGATGTCGTGGAACGGCTTCCTGTTCCCGCTGATCCTGACCCAGAGTCCTGACAAGCGCACGCTGCCCCTGGCACTGTGGAACTTCCAGGGAGAATACGCCACCAACGTGCCGGTGGTCATGGCCGCCGTCATCCTGTCCTCGATCCCGATCATCGTCCTGTACGCCTTCGGCCGCCGCTATCTGGTCAGCGGCATGACCGCGGGCTCCGGCAAGTGATCCCGGGACCGCCCCTCCCC
>JAKDNE010000450.1 GCA_030451965.1 Brachybacterium sp.
GCGGGCTGGGGCTGTTCGGGGTGAACACCGACGGGATAGCGCAGTTCCAGCGTGACGCCGACCATTTCGGCGGCATCCTCGAGGACTGGGCGACAGGTGAACGGGTCCCGCTGATCGCCGAGCTCGGTGCGGCCGGTCTGCTGACCCTCGGATCCGGCGGCGTGGGGATCTACGAGGCAGTCACCGGCCAGGACACTGCCTTGTTCGATGACCGGCCCGGTGGCGTCGTCGAGTCCGTGCGCACGGACACCGACCCCGCGCGCAGCCCGCAGACCCTGCAGGACCTCATCGTGGAGAACAACGCCCTGCGCATGGACAATCCCGGCGGTCCGCTCGAGAACGGGCAGATCGGCATCCAGGAGATCCGTCCCTCCAGCGGCGGGGACCCGGTGTACATCGTGCAGGTCCCGCCCACCGAGGGCGCAGGGCTGATGGATGTCCCCGACGCCTATGGCGGCCAGGGCAACTCCCGCGACTGGGGTTCGAACCTGCGCCTGGTCGCCGGCCAGCATCCCGCCGCGATGGACGACGTGCGGGAGGCGATGAACGCCGCCGGGGTGCCGCCAGGTGCGGACGTGATGATCGTCGGCCACTCACAGGGCGGGATCGTCGGGAACCATCTCTCTGCGGATCCGTCGTTCAACAACTCCTCGGGCGAAGCCGGCACCTACAACGTCACGCACACCGTGTCGGTGGGCTCTCCCGTGCAGACCGTCCTGCCCGCCCAGGGCTCCACCCAGGCGGTGAACGTGAGCCACGAGGGCGGGGTCGGGCCGGACGGGATCAGCGGTGACCTGATACCGACCCTCGACCTCGGCGGAGCGCAGGTCGACGGCGGGACGCTGGAGGCTCCCACTCGACATGAGGTGACACTGCCGGGATATCCCGTGCCGTCGTCGGACCCGGTCGCGATCCTCGAGTCGAACCACGACTCCGTGGGTCTGGACCAGGAGCCCGAGGGCGGCTACTCGGGGAGCATCGGCCGGGCCACCGACACCGATCCCACACTGTCGGCACTGCAGGACGACCTCACGGGGGTCTACCTCGGGGATGGTACCTACGTGACCGAGTCCCATGTGGTGAGCGTGGGCCGCGGCGAGCCGTGAGCCCCCTGCGGGCCACGAACGGTGGGCGGGCGGGCCTCCGGGTGCCTCCTGCAGCCCGCAGCTCTCAACACCCAGCTCTCAGCTCAGCCCGTACTTGAGGTAGAACGACTCCGCCGTGATCCGGTCGAGGCGCGGGTTCTCCGCCGTGGTCTCGGGCCCGAGATCCAGCGCACTGAGCTCCTCACCCCCGGCCAGCACTCCGGTGATGCCGCCGACGCGGACGCTGCGGGCCGCGGAGTCATCCAGGGTGTCGTGAATGGTGGTGACGACCGCGCGCATCGCCTCGTCGAACACGGCGAGGCCCGTGGCACGATCCTCCGCCTCCAGGGAGACGGGGCCGTACAGGAGTCGTGCGAAGGTCCCGCCGATATCGAGCTCGAACTCCGCCTCGCTGACGCCGTCGACGGCGGCCGCGGCCTCCTCCGTCGCGCCCACGAGCCTCCTGCTGCCGAAGCCGCATCCGCCGAGGAGCGCCGTCGCCATCGCGGTGGCTCCTCCGAGCACTCCCCGTCTGCTCACCATGCTCATCTCCTCGTCCGATCGGTCATGACCGAGCATGCCATGGTCGGAACCCTGCCGCCGGTGCCCTCGCAGCTCGGTGGACACCGACCCCTCCCCCTCGCAGAGCCCGCAGACCCTCCTGGGCAGCGCTGAGCGCCGGTTCGAGGTGTGAGCGAAAACGTGTCATGAAGGTCTCCTGAGCTCATACGGCACGCCGGCGTCGATGGCGTCACGCTGCCCAGGAGGGCCTGCATCGTGCGATGGGGAGAAGTGCCCACCTCGTCGGAGTGCCGCACAGCCGATCTCGCTCTCCGGCCCTGCAACCGGGTCCGGCAACGCAGCGGCCCCCCCCCCGGGGGGGCCGGGGGGGGGGCGCCCCGGGGGCGGGGGCGGGGGAGA
>JAKDNE010000451.1 GCA_030451965.1 Brachybacterium sp.
TGATCACGTCCCCGCGACGGGACTCGTAGACCATCTCCTCGTCGAGCTCGCCCACGCGCCGGGGCTGGGAGTCGTCGTCGCCCGCGACCAGGTGCACCGGGTACAGCCCGCGATCAGGGATGGTGCCGCCGCTGGTGACCGCGAGGCGCTGGGCACCCGGCCGGCCCGACAGCAGCCCGGTCTCGTGATCGTGCACCAGGCGTGGGCGCAGCTCGGAGAAGGCGGTGGAGGGATACCGACCGGCGAGCAGATCGATCGTCTGGTCGAAGGCTGAGCGGGGCAGCGCCCGGTAGGGAAGCGCGGTGCGGACCAGATCGAACCACTCGTCGACCTGCAGGTCATCCATCGCCGCTGCGGAGACCGTGTGCTGGGCGAGCACGTCCAGGGCGTTGCGGGGCACCGAGAGCGGCTCGATCCGACCGGCCACCGCCTCCTGCACCGCGACCGCGCTGCGCAGCACATCCGCCGCGTGCAGCGGGTGCAGGGAGCCGGCGGAGACGGCACCGACGTCGTGCCCAGCACGCCCCACCCGCTGCAGCAGGCTCGAGACCGACATCGGTGCGGCGACCTGCAGCACCAGGTCCACGGCCCCCATGTCGATCCCCAGCTCGAGGGAGGAGGTCGCCACCACACAGCGCAGGGTCCCGGACTTCAGCTGGTCCTCGATCCCGGCGCGCACCTCCTTGGACATCGAGCCGTGGTGGGCGCGGGCGACGTCCTCGATCTCGGGCTCCGGCGGGTCCGTGGCCGGGGGCTCTGTGCCGGACGGCGACTCGGCGGCGAGGCGCCGCGCATGGAGCCGGTTGAGCTTGCCGGTGAGCCGCTCGGCCTGGCTGCGGGAGTTGGTGAAGACGATCGTCGAGCGGTGCGCGAGCACCTTCTCCAGCACAGCCCGCTCGACGTGCGGCCAGATCGTGCCGGAGACGTCCTCGTCGTCCACAGCGTCGGGGGGCGGCTCGATCGCCTGAAGGTCTGCGACCGGCAGCGTCACCGTGAGATCCCACCGCTTGGTGGACTCCGGCCGCACCACCGTCGCCTCCCGGGACCGGCCGGAGCCGGTGAGGAAGGCGGCGACCTCCTCGACCGGTTCGACGGTCGCCGAGAGCCCGATCCTCTGCGCCGGCGCCTCCAGCAGCGCATCGAGACGGGCCAGTGACAGCGCCAGGTGCACGCCCCGCTTCGTCCCCGCCACCGCGTGGACCTCGTCGAGGATGACGGTGTCCACGTCGCGGAGCGTCTCGCGCGCCTTCGAGGTGAGCATCAGGAACAGCGATTCGGGGGTGGTGATGAGGATGTCCGGCGGATGGGAGACCAGCCTCCGGCGCTCGGCGGCCGGCGTGTCGCCCGTGCGCACCCCCACGCGGAGCGGCGACGTCGAGATCCCCAGCCTCTGGGCAGTCCGTGCCGTCCCCACCAGGGGAGAGGTCAGGTTCCGCTCCACGTCGACGCCGAGCGCCTTCAGCGGGGAGAGGTACAGGACGCGAGTTCCCGCCCGCCGACCATCCGGGGCGTCGACCGTCCGACCGGTCGGCCCGGCCCCGAGGCGCGGCAACGCCAGGCGGTCGATCGCGCTGAGGAACGCTGCGAGGGTCTTGCCCGACCCGGTCGGCGCGACCACCAGCGTGTCATCGCCCTGCTCGATCGCCTCCCATGCCGCGACCTGCGCCGGGGTGGGGGCCGCGAACGACTCCGCGAACCACTCCTGGGTGGCAGGGGAGAAGGACGACGGGAGCGCCCGGCGGGACTGGTCCATCCCCCCATTGTGGACCGCACCGCCCACATCCCTGCGTCGCGGCCGCCGGCCGACGGGGAGGGACCGGCCGACGGCATTCCGTCGCGAAGCCTCCCTGCCACCACGCGCTCCCCCGTGGCAGGATGGATGCCACGGCAGGTCACGCATCGGCTGGGCCTGCGTTCACCACGACGAAGGGATGATCCACATGGCGGAGTACACGCTTCCTGATCTCGATTACGACTACGGGGCGCTGGATCCTTCGATCT
>JAKDNE010000452.1 GCA_030451965.1 Brachybacterium sp.
CCGCCAAGAAGGCCGCGGCGAAGAAGGCTCCGGCCTCGAAGGCGGCTCCCCGCAAGACGGCCGCGAAGAAGGCTGCGGGGAAGGCCGCCGAGCCCGAGGCCGAGCCCGAGGTCGAGGAGGAGACGGAGGACAGCGAGGCCAAGAAGGTTCAGTCCTCGTCCGACGCCAAGGTCGAGGCCTCCGGCGGCTTCGTCTACAACGCCAATGTGGACGACGCTCCCGCACAGCAGGTCGTCACCGCCGGCGCCACGGCCGATCCGGTCAAGGACTACCTCAAGCAGATCGGCAGGGTCGCGCTGCTGAACGCCGCCCAGGAGGTCGAGCTCGCCGAGCGCATCGAGGCCGGCCTCTACGCGGAGCAGAAGCTCAAGGGTGACGAGGCCCTCAAGGACAAGAACGGCCGCCTCACCAAGCACGGTCGCGAGCTGACGATGATCGTCGATGACGGCCGCGCCGCCAAGGATCACCTGCTCGAGGCGAACCTCCGCCTGGTGGTGTCCCTGGCCAAGCGGTACACCGGCCGCGGGATGCTGTTCCTGGACCTGATCCAGGAGGGCAACCTCGGTCTGATCCGCGCCGTCGAGAAGTTCGACTACGCCAAGGGCTACAAGTTCTCCACCTACGCCACCTGGTGGATCCGTCAGGCCATCACCCGCGCCATGGCGGACCAGGCCCGCACCATCCGCATCCCGGTGCACATGGTCGAGGTCATCAACAAGCTCGCCCGCGTGCAGCGGCAGATGCTCCAGGACCTCGGGCGCGAGCCCACCCCCGAGGAGCTCGCCAAGGAGCTGGACATGACGCCCGAGAAGGTCGTCGAGGTCCAGAAGTACGGCCGTGAGCCGATCTCCCTGCACACCCCGCTCGGCGAGGACGGCGACAGCGAATTCGGTGACCTCATCGAGGACTCCGAGGCCGTGGTCCCGGCCGACGCGGTGAGCTTCACGCTCCTGCAGGAGCAGCTGCACTCGGTGCTGGACACCCTCTCCGAGCGCGAGGCCGGCGTGGTCTCGATGCGCTTCGGGCTCGAGGACGGCCAGCCCAAGACCCTCGACGAGATCGGCAAGGTCTACGGCGTGACCCGTGAGCGGATCCGTCAGATCGAGTCCAAGACGATGTCGAAGCTGCGTCACCCCTCGCGTTCGCAGGTCCTGCGAGACTACCTCGACTGAGCGAGCAATACTGCACGGCGACGGCCGACGGGCCCGGATTCGGGAGAATCCGGGCCCGTGCTCGGTCCAGGACCGCACAGCGGCGGCCGGCGACGGCCCCACGCGCTCCATGGGGAGGGACGATGAGGACACAGACGGAAACAGCTACGGAGCCCGGACTGGCGCTGCGGATCCATCGCGTCGGAGCCGAGGACTGGACCTCCCACCGCGATCTGCGGCTGGACATGCTGGCCGCGGACCCTGAGGCCTTCTGGGCCGATCCGGACGAGACCCGGGCCCGCACCATGCAGCAGTGGCGCGAGGAGATCGCCGGACCCCGGCTGCACCTGCAGGCGCGACGTGGTCACAAGGTGCTGGGCGGTATCGCCCTGCTGCCGGCCGGATACACCCCCGAACATCGGATACCGCCGGACCAGGCGCACATCGTCTCGCTGTGGATACGACCCGAGGCGCGCGGCGACGGTCTCTCCCGCCCCCTGTTCGCGGCCCTCGCTCGCCTGTCCCTCGACCTGGGGCGTCCGGACCTGCGGCTGGACGTGGATGAGTCCAACGTCGCCGCGCAGCGGCTGTACGAGCGTCGGGGCTTCGCGCCGACCGGAGCGCGGGACCCGCGGCAGGGACGCGGCACCGCCTGGGTCGAGTACGCGATCCGGGCCGAGCGCCTGCTGGAGGATTGACCCGGAGTGCTCTGCCGCAGATCCTCTGCGGCGGCATCTGCTGGGAAGACGACGAAGGGCGCCCCCCCACCCGTGGGGGGCCCGCGGGCGGGGGTTATTAGACCCGCGCCCGCGACCCCGGGGGTGGGGCAGGGGGGTGTGTGAGAG
>JAKDNE010000079.1 GCA_030451965.1 Brachybacterium sp.
CGCGGCGGCGGGGTCGGAAACCCCTCGGGGACCGGGCGGAGCACGGCGCGCGGTGCGGTGGCGCTGCGCAGACCGGTGGCAGGATCGGCCCCGGGATCCGGTTCCGCTCCATCGTCCGCGCCGGCGGTGCCCGCCGTCGCGGCATCGGTGGGCGCGGAGCCCGAGTCGGCGGCGCGGGGCCCGCCGGTGCCGGCGGCCTCGAGGGGATCCTCGCCGTAGCCATATTCTTCCTGCGAGGTGTCGGAGGGGTGCGGGGGACCGGGCTCGTGCGCCGCGGAACCGTCGGCCGCGGTCGACCCATCGTGCGCGGGGGACACGGACTCGCCGTTCCGTTCCTCCCCGTCGGAGGCATGACGGTCGGTCACCACCGAAACTCCTCGCTGGTCGCAGTTGATGGGCGCGACGCACATCACCTGGACGGTGGGCGTACTCCTGCTAGGATAGACGATTGGAACAGGTCGAGACCCTCGCCATCCGTTCCTCAAGTGGAGTCCCTTCCCACCTCGTGGCGATCCGCTCGTGAGCTCTCCGGCTCTCGGCGCACAGTCGCTGGGTCAGTATCGCAGCCGCGTCTCATCGCGCGGTGAGCGGGCAGCAATGCCCGGTCTGCGCCGTGGCGCATGCACCTTGGGCCTCCGCATGATATGCGGGGGCTTTCGTCGTCTTCCGACTCGAATCAAGGTGAGGAGCCAACATCAGCGAACAGCGCATCAACGGTCAGATCAGGGTCCCCAAGGTCCTCCTGGTCGGGCCCGCCGGCGAGCAGGTCGGCGAGGTCCGGGTCGAGGACGCCCTGCGTCTCGCCCAGGAAGCAGATCTCGACCTGGTCGAGGTCGCGCCCGGTGCGAATCCGCCGGTCGCTCGTCTCATGGATTACGGCAAGTACAAGTACGAAGCCAACCTGAAGGCCCGTGAGTCGCGCAAGAACCAGGCGAACACGGTCCAGAAGGAAATCCGGATGGGCCTGAAGATCGACACCCACGACTACGACACCAAGCGTCGCAACGTCGAGAAGTTCCTCGACGGCGGCGACAAGTGCAAGGTCATCATCCGCTTCCGTGGCCGTGAGCAGGCCCGCCCCGAGCGTGGTGTGAAGCTGCTGCAGCGGATGGCCGAGGATGTCGCGGACTACGGTTTCGTCGAGTCGCACCCGCGGCAGGACGGCCGCAACATGGTGATGGTCTTCGGGCCGCACAAGAAGAAGGCCCAGGCCATGGCCGAGGCCCGCAAGCGCAAGACTGATGCTGAGAAGGCTGCCGCCCGGGCCGAGAGCGCGAAGCCCTCCACCGAGGCCGGAGCCGAGACCGGCTCCGAGTCCTGAGAAACGTCACAAGGAGAACAGGCAGATGCCGAAGAACAAGACCCACTCGGGTACCAAGAAGCGCGTCCGCGTCACCGGCTCGGGCAAGCTCATGCGCGAGAAGGCCAACGCCCGCCACCTGCTGGAGCACAAGTCCTCCACCCGCAAGCGCCGCCTGGGCAGCGACACCACTGTCGCCAAGGCCGACGTCAAGCGCATGAAGAAGCTGCTGGGCCGCTGATCGCCCACGCGGGAGCCAGGCTCCCGCGCCCTGAACTTACGATCGAAGGAGTATCACGTGGCACGCGTGAAGCGGGCGGTCAACGCCCATAAGAAGCGTCGGGAAATCCTTGAGCAGGCCAGCGGCTACCGCGGCCAGCGCTCTCGCCTCTACCGCAAGGCGAAGGAGCAGGTGCTGCACTCGCAGACCTACAACTTCCGCGACCGCAAGAAGCGCAAGGGCAACTTCCGTCAGCTCTGGATCCAGCGCATCAACGCTGCGGCCCGCGCCAACGGCATGACCTACAACCGTCTCATCCAGGGCCTCGGCCTCGCCGGTGTCGAGGTGGACCGTCGCATGCTCGCCGAGCTCGCCGTGAACGACGCCCCGGCATTCGCCGCTCTGGTCGAGGTCGCCAAGAACGCCCTCCCCGAGGACGTCAACGCCCCGGCAGTCTGACATCGCGGCACGATCTGCGATGAATGAGCGCCCGGACCGGTCGCCGCTCTCCTCCCCCCGCTCCGAGCGGGTGCGGAAGGTGGCGGCTCTGGCCGGGCGCTCTGCGCGTCGCAAGCAGGGACGGTTCCGCATCGAGGGACCGCAGTCGGTCCGCTCTCTGCTGACGCATCGCCCCGAACTGGCGCTCGAGGTCTTCCTCACCGAGCGCGCGGCCGGTGACCATGCCGAGCTGGCCGCCCTGGCCGGCGGTGCCGGCGTTCCCACGCGCCTCGTCGACGAGCAGATCCTGCGCGCCCTGGTCCGCGACACCGCAGTGGCCGGATCGGCGGGGGAGGGGGCGGTGGACGCCTCCGGCGCCTCGGGAGCCCTGGTGTCCCCGCAGGGAGTCGTCGCTGTCGGCTCCCTGCCCGCCGAGGACCCTGCGGCCGCCGCGGGCGCGCTGGACGCGCTGGCGTCCGACGGGGCCGTCACCGTCGTCGTGCTCCACGAGGTCCGCGACCCCGGCAACGTCGGAGCACTGCTCCGCACCGCGGACGCCGCCGGCGCCGATCTGGTGCTGCTGACCCGCACCAGCGCCGACCCCTACGCCCCGAAAGCCGTGCGCGCCGCGGCCGGCAGCCTGTTCCACCTTCCCGTGCTCACCGGTGCCGAGATCCAGGACGTGCTGGAGCAGCTCGCCGTCCTCTCCATCACCGCCGCAGCCACCAGCGGTTACGCCGACTCCGAACTCTTCACCGTCGAGCTGCCCGCGCGAATCGCCTGGATCCTCGGCAATGAGGCGCGGGGGCTGGATGAGGTCACCCTCGGCTCCGCACCGCTGACCGTGCGGATCCCGCTGGCCGGCCACGCCGAATCGCTCAACGTCCACACCGCTGCGACCGTCTGCCTCTTCGAGACGCTCCGGCGGAGACAGGCGGGGGCATGACCATCAGGCCCTCGCGAGCGGGCGCGCTCCTCATCCCCCTCCTGCTGCTGCTGACCGTCACCGCCGCCGTGGTGGGCATGGCCGCGACCGGAGCCCTGGCCCCGGCCACCCTGGTCCCGGCCTCGCCCCTGGTCACCTGGGGGCTGCCCGTCACCCGCGCGCTGCACCACCTCGGGCTGCTGCTCGCCATCGGCGCCGGCGGCACCGCGGTGCTGCTGCTGCCGGGACCCGGTCGCCGTCAGGTGACCACGCTGGATCCGCTGCGGCGGCGCACCGTCCGCCTCGGCGCCGTGGGAGCCCTGCTGTGGGCTGTCGCGGCACTGGCGCTGATCCCGCTGGGCGGCCTCGAGGCGACCGGCGCCGGCACCGACCACAACGTGTGGGACGTGGCCATGGGCGGAGACCTGGGCCGACTGCAGATGGGGGTGGCCGTCTTCGCCGCCGCCTCCGCTCTCGCCTACGCGATCGCGCGGTCGACGGTCCTGGCCTGCTGGGGGCTCGCCTTCGCCGGCGTCGGTGTCGGCGCCCTGGGCCTGGCCGGCCACGCCGGAGCGAGCCTGGACCACATCAATGCCGTCAACGCCATGGCGCTGCACCTGGTGGCGGTCTCCGTCTGGGCGGGTGGGCTGCTGGTCATCGCCCTGCTCTCCCGGCGCATGCCGGAGCAGACGCTCGCGGTCACGATCCGCCGGTTCTCCCCCTGGGCGCTCGCGGCAGTGGTCTCCCTGGCGATCAGCGGCCTGGTCAGTGCCGGGATCCGGCTCGCGGCCTGGTCCGATCTGCTGACCACCGGGTATGGGCGAGTGGTGCTCGCCAAGGCACTCGGGCTCCTCGTCCTGAGCGTGCTCGGGGCGCTGCAGCGGCGCCGGCTCGGGGACCGGCTGCGCTTCCGCCACCTGGCCTTCACCGAAGGGCTGGTGATGGCCGTGGTGATCGGGGCCTCGATCGCGCTGGGCCGCTCCGCACCGCCGGTGCCGCAGGAGATCCCGGCGGTCGGTGACCTGCGCGTCCTCTCCCTGGTCGGATTCCTGGCGCCCGAGCGCGAGTTCAGCCCGCTGACGATGTTCACCGTGTTCCAGCCGGACTGGATCTCCCTCGTGCTCGCGGTGGCGATGGCGGGCGCCTATCTCCTCGGTGCGGTGCGGCTGGCCCGACGCGGGGACCGTTGGCAGTGGCATCGCACGCTGGCCTTCCTCGCGGGCTGCCTGGCCTTCGCCTGGGTGCTCAACGGCGGTGCCGCGGCCTGGGGCAAATTCCGCTTCGACGCGCACATGATCCAGCACATGGCGATGATGATGATCGTCCCGCCGCTGTGGGTCCTCGGTGCACCGGTCACGCTGCTGTCCCGGGCCATGCCCCCGCGCACCGACGGCTCGCGCGGGATCCGCGAATGGGTGCTGGCGGCGCTGCACTCCGGGTACGCCCGCATCGTGTCCACCCCGCCGTTGGCAGGACTGATCTTCGCCGGCTCGCTGGTCATCTTCTACTTCTCACCCCTGTTCGAGATGGCGATGTACGACCATCTCGGCCATGTGCTGATGACCGTGCACTTCCTCTCCTCCGGATACCTGTTCGCCTGGGTGCTGATCGGCATCGACCCGTCCACCAAGCCCATCAACCCGGTGCTGAAGCTCATCACGCTGCTGGCGACCCTCGCGTTCCACGCCTTCTTCGGGGTGGCGCTGGTCTCGGCGACCTGGTTGGTGGCCGAGAACTGGTACCTGGAGCTGGGCATGTACTCGCTGGACCGACTCACCCTGATCCAGACCCGCGGCGGCACGATCATGTGGGCGATCTCGGAGGTCCCCACGGTCGGTTATGCGCTCATCGTCGCGGTGCTGTGGATGCAGTCCGATGACCGCCGCGCACGCCAGTACGACCGCAAGGCCGAGCGGGACGGCGGCGCCGAGCTCGCCGCCTACAACGCCTATCTCGCGAGTCTGCGCGGCGGGGACCGGACCGGCGCTGCGAAGGACTCCGTCGCGGCGGAGGAGAAGGTGGATTCAGCGGCCGCCGAGCCGCCGGGGGGCTCCGCGAAGGAGCAGTAGGGCGCCGGCGCAGCAGGACGGCGGCGACCATCTGCTGATGATCGCCGCCGTCCCGGGCGGGAGATGAGGCGCTCAGTGCGGGTGCTGCCTCCGTGCCCTCAGAGCCAGTCGCCCTGCGCGGCCCGCTTCTCGGTGCCGATGGTGGTGTCCGGCCCATGACCGGTGTGCACCACGGTGTCCTCCGGCAGCGCGAACAGGCGCTCGCTGACGGACTGCTCGATCGTCTCCCGCGAGGAGAAGGACCGCCCGGTGGCCCCGGGCCCGCCCTGGAACAGGGTGTCTCCGGTGAACACGGCACCCAGCTCCTCGGAGTAGTAGCAGGTGGAGCCGGGGGAGTGACCCGGGGTGTGCAGCGCCTCGAGGTTCACTCCAGCGATCGTGAACATGTCACCGTCAGCGACGTCGTCGTCCCAGGGCAGGTCGCCGTGGGTGAGCTGCCAGACCTCGCGATCGACGGGGTTCAGCAGGATCGGGGCCTCGAGCGCCTCGGAGAGCTCGGGCGCCATCCGCACGTGGTCATCGTGGGCGTGGGTGAGCAGGATGCCCACGCACTCCCGCTCGCCGACCAGGTCCATGACGGTCTCCACGTCGTGCGGGGCGTCGAAGACGACGCACTGCTCGTCGTCGCCGAGCACCCACACGTTGTTGTCCACCTGGTGGGTCTCGCCGTCCAGGCTGAAGGTGCCGGAGGTGACGGCGTGTGCGAGTCGAGCGGTCATCGGGCCACCTCCACCACGGTGCGCAGGGTGTTGCCGTCGTGCAGCGCGTCCAGCGCGCCGTCGGTGCCGGCGAGGTCCGTGCGTCCGGTGACGAAACGGTCCAGCGGCAGCCTGCCCTGCAGGAACAGATCGATCAGGTACGGGAAGTCCCGTTCGGGCAGGCAATCGCCGTACCAGGAGGACTTCAGCGCCCCTCCCCGGCCGAACACGTCCAGCAGCGGGAGGGTCAGCTCCACGTCCGGTCGCGGCACTCCGACCAGGACCACCCGGCCGGCGAGGTCGCGGGCGTAGAACGCGGTCTCGTAGGTCTGCGGGATGCCGACGGCGTCGACCACCACATCCGCGCCGTAGCCGCCGGTGAGCTCCTGGACCTTCTCCGCCACCTGCTGCGGGGAAAGGCCCTCGGTGTGCAGGGTGTGGGTGGCGCCCAGCTCCGTCGCCGCGGCGAGCTTCTTCTCATCCACGTCCAGCCCGATGATGGTGGTGGCGCCCGCGAGCTTCGCGCCCGCGATCGCCGCGCAGCCCACGCCGCCCAGGCCGATCACGGCGAGGGACTCGCCGCGCTGGACCTGACCGGTGTTGATCGCTGCGCCGATGCCCGCCATCACGCCGCAGCCCAGCAGGCCGGCGACCTCGGCGGGAGCATCCTCGGAGACCTTCGTGCACTGGCCCTCGTGGACCAGGGTCTTCTCCGAGAAGGAGCCGATGCCCAGCGCTGCGGTGAGCTCGGTGCCGTCGGTGAGGGTCATGGGCCTGGAGGCATTGTGGGTGTCGAAGCAGTACTGCTGCACGCCCTTCGTGCAGGCCCGGCACTCACCGCAGACGGCGCGCCAGTTCAGCACCACGTAGTCGCCGATCTCGACGTGGGTGACGGACTCGCCGATCGCAGAGACGCGGCCGGCGGACTCGTGGCCCAGCAGGAAGGGGAACTCGTCATTGATGCCGCCGTCGCGGTAGGCGAGGTCGGTGTGGCAGACACCCGTCGCCTCGATGTCGACGACCACATCTCGCGGTCCGGGGTCGGGGATCACGATGTCGAGCAGCTCTGCGGGCTGCTTCTCGGCACGGGCGACAACGCCCTTCACGGTCCAGGTCATAGTGGCCTCCTTCGAGGTCGGGGGTTCCCTGCCAGCCTAGCCGTGAGCAGGGCGCCGAGGGAGGCAGGACGGATCTCGTCCCGAGGCTCGGACCGCCTGCGCACCCAGGACCCTCCGCGCCTCCTAGAATGGTCCGCGGTGCCTCGCCCCGGCGCGCACCCTCCTGCCCCCGGACGAAAGCGATACCCGTGTCCGAGTCATCCTCGACTCCCGCCTCCCCGGTCATCGACGAGGCGACCATCGGCGACGCCGTCGACGCCGCCCTCGTCGCGATCTCTGCGGCCACCACCACCGCCGACCTCAAGCAGGTCCGTATCGCGCACGTGGGCGATCACAGCGTGCTCTCGACCGCGAACCGCGCCATCAAGGACCTGCCCAAGGACCGGAAGGCCGCCGCCGGCAAGCTGGTCGGACAGGGCAAGGGCCAGGTCCAGAAGCGACTCGCCGCCCGCCAGCAGGAGCTCGCCGCCGCCGAGGAGGAGGCCGCGCTCGCCGCGGAGACCGTCGACGTCACCCTTCCCACTGATCTGCGTCCCCGCGGGGCCTCGCATCCGTTGACAGTGATGCAGGACCGTATCAACGACTTCTTCGTGGGCATCGGCTGGGAGATCGAAGAAGGCCCGGAGATCGAATCCTCCTGGCTGAACTTCGATGCGCTGAACGCCGACCCGGAGCACCCCTCCCGCTCCCTGCAGGACACCCTGTACGTCGCGCCCGAGGGCTCCGGGATGCTGCTGCGCACTCAGACCTCCCCGGTGCAGATCCGCGCGATGCTCGAGCGCGGCGCCCCGCTGTACGTCGCCTGCCCCGGCACCGTCTACCGGGCCGACGAGATCGATGCGACCCACTCGCCGATGTTCCACCAGGTCGAAGGTCTTGCGATCGACAAGGATCTGACCATGGCGAACCTCGTGGGCACCCTCGACGCCTTCGCCGCGCACCTCTTCGGCGGCACACCGATCACGCGCCTGCGCCCCAACCACTTCCCCTTCACCGAACCCAGCGCCGAGATGGACTTCCGCTGCTTCAGCTGCGAGGCCCGTGAGGGGCTGGACCACGATGCCGACCCCAGCTGCCGCGTCTGCGGTGGCACCGGCTGGATCGAGATGGGCGGCTGCGGCATGGTCCACCCCAACGTCTTGCGCGCGGCCGGGGTGGATCCCGAGGAGTACCAGGGCTTCGCCTTCGGCCTCGGGATCGAGCGTCTGCTCATGCTCCGCAACGGCGTGGCGGACATGCGCGACATGGTGGAGGGCGACGTCCGCTTCTCCCAGCACTACGGTACGGAGATCTGAGATGCCCCGCATTCCCCTGACCTGGCTCGCCGAGCACACCGAGCTGCCCGCCGGCGCCTCCGCCCTGCAGGTCGCCACCGACCTCTCCCGCGTCGGTCTCGAGGAGGAAGCACTGTTCGGCGCTCAGGTGACCGGGCCCCTCGTCGTCGGCCGCGTGCTCGAGCTCGTCGAGGAGCCCCAGAAGAACGGCAAGACCATCAACTGGGTGCGCGTGGACGTCGGCCCCGAGCACAACGAGGACGCCGACAACCCCAAGGACCCCCAGCCCGGGCAGGAGCGCCCCAGCCGCGGCATCATCTGCGGCGCGCACAACTTCGTCGGCGGCGACCTCGTCGTGGTCTCCCTGCCCGGCACCGTGCTGCCCGGCGACTTCGCGATCGCCGCGAGGAAGACCTACGGCCACACCTCCGACGGCATGATCTGCTCCGGCGACGAATTGGGCCTCGGCCCGGATCCCGACGACGAGGACGGCATCATCGTGCTGGGCCGCGGCCACGCCGCGGGCCTGACCGGTGAGCCCGGCGACGACGCGATCGCACTGCTGGGCCTGGCCGACGAGGTCGTCGAGATCAACGTGACCCCGGACCGCGGGTACTGCTTCTCGATGCGCGGCGTGGCCCGCGAGTACTCCCACGCCACCGGCGCCTCCTTCACCGACCCGGCCACCTCGGTGCAGATCCCGCACGTCCCGGCCGGCGGGACAGCCGTGCAGCTGCGCGACCAGGCTCCGCTCCAGGGGGCCGAGGGCTGCTCCCGCTTCGTGGCCCTCGAGGTCCGCGGTGTGGATCCCGCGGCGCAGACCCCGCGCTGGATGGCCCGCCGCCTCACCTTGGCCGGCATGCGCCCGATCTCCCTGATCGTGGATGTCACCAACTACGTCATGCTCGATCTCGGCCAGCCGCTGCACGCCTATGACGCGGACGAGGTGGTGGCCCCGATCGTGGTGCGCCGCGCCCGCCCCGGCGAGAAGCTCACCACGCTCGATGACGTCACTCGCACGCTCGATGCCGAGGACCTGCTGATCACCGACAGCGACGGCGGCGAGGGGGCGCGCATCCTCGGCATCGCCGGCGTGATGGGCGGGGAATCCACTGAGGTCTCGCCCAGCACTTCGCACATCGTGCTGGAGGCGGCGACCTTCGATCCGGTCTCGGTGGCACGTTCCTCCCGCCGCCATCGCCTGCCCTCGGAAGCCTCCAAGCGCTTCGAGCGCGGCGTGGACCCGCAGCTGCCGCCGGCGGCCGCTCATCGCGCCGCCCAGCTGATCGTCGAATTCGGCGGCGGGGAGATCTCCACCCGGATCACGGATGAGGGCGGCGCGCCGGAGCCGGCCGCCCCGATCGCGCTCCCGCCCGGCGATGCCGAGCGCGTCGTCGGCATCGCCTACACCCCGGATCAGGTGCGCGCCAGCCTCGAGAAGATCGGCTGCCGCGTGGAGGTGGGGCCCGACGGCATGCTCGCCGTCACTCCGCCGACCTGGCGCCCGGACCTCGTCATCCGCGAGGATCTGATCGAGGAGATCGCCCGCCTGGTCGGCTACGAGACGATCCCGTCCATTCTGCCCACCGCCCCCGGCGGGCGGGGGCTCACCCGTGCTCAGCGCGCGCGGCGCGATGCGAACCGGGCGCTGGCCGAAGCCGGTCTGGTCGAGGTCACCTCGTACCCCTTCGTGGGCGAGGGCATCTTCGATGCCCTGCGCTACGAGGCGGGCGATGTCCGCCGCGACGCGGTGCGCCTGCTGAACCCGCTGGCTGACGTCGAGCCGCTGATGCGCAGCTCGCTGCTGCAGACCCTGCTGCCCGTCGCGCGGCGGAACCTCGGCCGCGGTGAGGAGTCGGTGGCGATCTTCCAGCTCGGCACCACGTCGCTGTCCCGTGGTGAGGGGGCCCGCTCACCGGTGCCGGCGGCGGCGCAGCGACCCACGGACGCCGAGCTCGACGCGGTCCTCGCCGCCCTGCCGCTCCAGACCCGCGTCCTCGCCGCCGTGATCGGCGGGGCCTCCGGACCGGACTCCTGGCAGGGAGAGGTCGCACCCTGGGGGTGGACCGATGCCTTCGACCTGGCTCGTCGGGCGGCCGCGGCCGTCGGCGCCCGGATCGAGGTGCGCCAGGTCGAGCAGGCGCCCTTCCACCCCGGCCGCGCCGGTGAGCTGCTGGTCCTGGCAGATGATGGGACCAGCACTGTCATCGGTCACGCCGGTGAGCTGCATCCCGCCGTGGTCGGGGGGTTCGACCTGCCCGCCCGCACCAGCGCCGTCGAGCTCGATCTCGAGGCGCTGATCGCCTCGGCCCCGGCAGTGGTCGCTGCGACCCCGGTGCCGACCTACCCGGTGGCCAAGGAGGACTTCGCCTTCGTGGTCGACCAGGACGTCCCGGCTGCGGCCGTCGAAGCCGCGATCGTGGTGGGCATCGGCGATCTCGCCGAGAAGGTCCACCTCTTCGACGTCTTCACCGGCGAGCAGATCGGCGAGGGGAAGAAGTCCCTGGCCTTCTCGGTGCGGCTGCGCTCCACCGAGGGCACCCTGACCGCGGAGCAGATCGGCGAGGCGCGGAAGCGCTGCATCGCCGCGGTCGGGACCGCCGTCGGAGGTGTGCTGCGCGCATGAGCGCCCGCCGGACGGCGCCGTCACCCTCCGCTGGGTGAAGGACGCTGCGGGATCCGAGGCGAAGGGCATCCGTTCTCCCCGGGAACGATGGACCGGTCGTCCATCGCGTCCGGCAGTTCCTGCAGCGCTGAGCAGCGCAGGGGTAGAGAGCTCCGAAGAGCCGCC
>JAKDNE010000080.1 GCA_030451965.1 Brachybacterium sp.
CCGTCGGGATCCGCGACGAGCACCTCGTCGAGCTGGGCGAGCAGGTCCTCGGCCGTGGGCAGCTCCCGGGCCCGACGCCGGGAGGCGGCTGCGGCGGTGCGGCGCTTCGACGGGTCCACGAGAGCCGTGATCGCGGCGGCCAGCGCCGGGACGTCGCCGACGGGCACCAGCATGGCGGCCTCCCCGGTGACCCAGCGCGTCCCGCCCGCATCGGTCGCCACGATGGCCCGCCCCGCTCGGAGTGCTTCCTGGAGGGATACGGGCTGGCCCTCCCAGTGAGCGGCGGAGACCACCAGGTCGGCGGCTGCGAGCAGCGCGGGGACATCGCTCCGGCGCCCGAGCAGCTCCACCGGGAGCAGCTCGGCGCGAATACGGGCGGAGAGCTCCTCGCGCAGCGGTCCGTCCCCGGCGACCCGGATCCGCACCGGGGGGCCGTCACGGAGCATCGCGGCGACGTCGAGCAGGTCGTGCAGCCCTTTCTGCGGCGCCAGGCGGGCGATCACCAGGATCTCGAGCCGCTCGGTCAGCGGCTCCGTGTCGGCGCCGGACAGGGCGGGCTCCGACCCCGCGCCGGGTGGTTCCGGGGCAGGGATCACGGCATGCCGCACGTCATGGGCTCCCGCTCGGCGGGCCGCCTCAGCGAGGTCCGGGGAGACGGCGAGCACCGTGTCGGCGCTGCTGGCCAGGATCCGCAGCAGTCCGGTGCCGACGGCGCGGGTCGCTCGGGAGCCGACGGCGCGGTTGTGCAGGGTGACCACGAGCCTCTGCCGCCGGCGTCCCCGGACCGCGAGGGCGGACAGCGCCCCGGCGCGCAGCCCGTGGGCGTGGAGCGTCACCGGTGAGGACCCGGCTCCGAGCACCGCGCGGAGCGAGCGCACGGTGCGAAGGTCGGCGAGCGGATGCGGACGCTCCCCGATCCGCACCGGGGCCTCGGCGACCTCCCAGCCCGCGGCGCTGAGCAGGGCCAGCTCGTGGTCGACATGCGCGGCCAGTCCGCCGCTCGCGGCAGGGCGCACCAGCAGGATCCTCATGGTGTCGGCCTCGGCGCGCCGGAGCGACCCGCCCGGAGCCGGCGGATCAGCCGGCGGGTGGTCTCAGGATCGGCGGCGGCCATCAGCGCCGCCGAGAGGAGCGCGGCGACCAGGCCGCAGAGGATGCCGATCAGCACTGTGCGCGGTTCTCCCGCGTCCGCGGACACGAGCCGCTTCCCGAGCAGCAGGCCCGGGACGCCGCCGCCCAGCACCGCGATCGGGACCACGAACGCGGTGCGACGCACCTGGACGAGGTGGCCGCCGTGCTCGAGCACATCGGCGATCCGGACCAGACCCATCAGCCCGGCCAGCGCCATGCCGAACGCCATCGCCAGTGCGAAGACGGTCGCGGCCTCCGCGGCGGAGCGCTGGGGGCTCGGCAGCACCAGGACGAGGATCACGACACCGGCGACCAGCCAGCCCAACGACCCGACCAGCAGCGCATCGCGGGCGCGGAGCGCGGCGGAGAGGATCCGCGTGCACTGAGTCGCGACGGCGAAGCCGACCAGTCCCAGTGCCAGGGCGGCCGTGGTGGAGCCGACACCGGTCGCACCGGCACGGTCGATCAGCCGGAAGAACTGCTCGAGGGCGGGGCCGGCGGCCAGCAGCATCGCGGCGCCGACCACCGAGACCGCCATCACCGTGCGCACCGAGGCCGCGGCGACTTTCGCGAAGCCGGAGCGGTCTCCGACCAGTCGCAGCTCGGCCAGATGCGGGAACACCGACGTGACCAGCGGCACCACCAGCACCGCATAGGGCAGGAGGTACAGGGCCTGTCCGTACTGGAAGACGGGCAGGGTGCCGACGCCGCCGGCACGCATCGCCAGGAGCATCACCAGGGCCAGGACCAGCTGCTGAGCACCGACGGTGCCGAGCCCGGCCCCTCCGAGCGCGAGGGCGCGTCGGCCGAAGCCCGGCGGCATGGTCAGCGAGGGGCGCAGGTTCAGCCCCGAGCGCAGGGACATCACGACGACGGGCAGCGACATGGTGGCGACCCCGGCCGTGGTCCCCCAGCCGAGCCACCACACGGCGCCCTGGCTGATGGTGGTGGCGGTGGCGACCGGCGGGACCAGGTGGGCATAGACGCGATAGGAGATCATCACCGTCACCGAGGAGAGCAGCGGCATCATCGCGGGCCAGAAGAAGCGCTTGCGGGCCTGCAGGTAAGCGGCCAGCACCACGGAGATGCCGTACAGCGGGAGCTGGAACGCGAAGATCCGCAGCAGGGCGGCGCCCAGCGGCACCCCCGATTCCCCCGGGGCATCGGCGGCCAGCAGCAGCTGTGCGAGTGGGCCGGAGAAGAGGATCACCAGAGCGGCCAGCGCTCCGGTGCCCAGCAGGGTCCAGGTCAGCAGGGTCGAGACGATGCGGTCGGTGAGAGCGGCGCCTTCGGCCGCGGTCCGCTCCTCCCCTGCGACATGGCCCGTCCCCGTCGCGAGCTGCTCGCTCGCCGGGTCCGGCGTCCTCGTGGTCGCGGTCGCGGTCGCGGCGACGGTCCCGGTCTTGGTGGTGGCTGTCGCACCGCTCGTCTCGGCGCCGACGTGGTCGGCGGGGTCGCCCTCGGGGACCAGTCCCGCGATCAGCGGGACCACGACGGCGGCGAGCACGCCGCCGGCGGCGACCTCGAACAGCACGTTGGGCAGCATGTTCGCCGTGGTGTAGGCGGTGCCGACGTCACCGGCGCCGATGCTCGCACCGAACACGAGATAGCGGACGAATCCGAGGATGCGCGCGAAGATCGTGACCGCCAGGATCACCCCTGCTCCGCGCAGCACGGAGCGGGCGATCGAGCTGCGTCGATCGGGGGCGCGGGCGGGTCTCGGGGCGGCCGGGCTCATCGGCGCACCTCCGGACCCGCACCAGGCGCAGAGGGTGGTTCGTCACGGCCTGCGGCAGCGGCCGGCACGGGCAGGCGGCCGAGACCGTCCAGAGACCGCAGCAGAGCGCAGCGCTCGATGACGGCGCTGAAGCTGACACGCTCGCTGACCAGGTTCAGCGCAACGACGACGCCGAGCAGCGACAGCCGGGCCGGGACGGGAAGGCGACGGGTCGCAGCGCCCCCGACGGACGCTCCCAGGACGTTCGCGCCGGCGTCGCCCAGCATGCCGCGCTCGCGCAGGTCCGCGGGCAGTGCGAGCAGCCCGGGCACAGCGGCGGCGAGAGCGAGGTGGCGCCCGCTGTTCCCGCGCAGGTCCTCCGGCGACCCGAGGGCCAGCAGGATCGCAGCGGGCAGCACCGCCTTCAGCGCCCGGCCGGGTCGCAGGTCCAGGAGATTGGCGAGGTTCGCGCAGCCCGCGATCAGCGCGGCATCGGCCACCACGATCGCCCCGCCCCGCGGCGAAGGCGCGGCGAGAGCACCGCCCAGTGCCACCAGCGGGATGCCCAGCGCCTTGGCGGCGCCGGTGGTCAGATGGCCAGTGCGCAATGCGCCGAGGTGGCCCCGCAGCCCCTTGGAGACGGGGCGCCCGGCACGACGCAGGCGCGGCTCCAACAGATCGTCGACGAGGCCGAGCGTGCCGATCCCGGCGAGGACCACGGCATCCGCGGTCCGGCCGCCTCGAGCCGCCACCACGGTGGCGCCGCCGACGACGAGCGCCCCCTCGGCGAGGGTCACCTCACGTCCGGCGAAGTTGCGCCGTCGCATCTCCTCACGCAGCGAGGGGCTCATCCCTCCCCTCCCCCGTCGGAGGGCTGCGGCCCGGCGCCCGCGTCGCCGGTTCCCTGGTCCTCGACCGTGCCCTCGATCCCCCGCGTCTCGGGCAGCACCGGCAGACGCTCCTCGGCATCGCCGGTGGTGCCGTAGGACCCGGCCCCGCCGCGGGTCTGCTCGACCAGGGCGAGCACGGACAGCAATGGTCCGTCCGGTTCCTGGAGCCGATCCGTGGTCGAGAGCGCATCGAAGGCACGGTCGCCGCGCACCGTGCGCAGGATGCCGATGGAGGCGTCGTTGTCGGGGGTGGCGGCGGAGACGACGGCGGGCACGCCGGTCCCGGCGAGCTCGGTGAGCAGATGGGTCTGGGAGGCCAGCAGCGCCTGCGCACGCTCGGTCGCGACCGCCTCGTCCTCCGTCTCGACGGAGAGCTCCTCCGGGGCGGCACCGGTGTAGATCACCGCGTCCACCCGGGTGGGTGCGTGGCCGTCGATGACGACCAGCTGGTGGTCGATCAGCACCTGCCACAGCTGCGAACGCAGTCCGGGCGGGAGCTCCTCACCCCCGCGCAGCAGATTCGGGATCAGACCGGACAGCTGCGCGGCATCGGCGAACTCCCCGTCGGGATCAGCGGAGAGCGCGGCCGGCGCGATGGACCGGATCTCCTCGAGCGCCGCGGCGCGCTCCTCACCGGTGTCCGGGGACCACAGCGCCGGCTGGAGGCCGATCCGCACCGGGGACTCGACTCCCGCATCGCTCAGCAGAGTCATCATGCGTTCGATGCCCGGGCCGGTGGAGCCGTCCTCGGTGATCACCGCGACCTGCTTCCCGGTGAGGGCGCCCGCCACGAGCTCCGGGCCGAGCTCCGAGATGAACGTCGCCAGCTGGTCGTTCTTGGTGGACATCTCCTCCGCGTCAGAGCGCAGCTGCTCCTGCTCGGTGCGCAGCTGTTCGACCTGCCCGGCGAGCTGGTCGCCGAGGTTCTCGCGCAGCGGACCGGCGCCGAGCACGATGCCCACGGCGAGTGCTAGGAACACCGAGATCAGCGAGACGAGATGATAACGGAAATCGATCACGAGGTCGGGTTCCTCCTACGCCCCGGTGACCCGGGGTGAGAACAGCATGGTGAACCAGGACAGGATCCCGTCCAGGCGGGCGCCGAGGATCTGGACCAGTGCCTGCCCACCGGGAGTCGCCCAGAGTGCGACGGCGAGTGCGGCGAGACCGGCAAGTGCGAGCAGCACCAGTTGGAAGGTGGAGATCCTCTGACGGTACAGGCGGGAGACGCCCTTGGCGTCCACGAGCTTGGAGCCGATCCGCAGCCGCGTGAGGAAGGTCGAGCTCATGCCGGCGCGGCCCTTGTCGAGGAACTCCTCGAGGGTGCCATGGGTGCCGACGGCGACGATCACGGAGGCTCCCTTCTCGTCGGCCAGCAGCATCGCGATGTCCTCGCTGGTGCCGGAGGCGGGGAAGGAGATCGCGTCCTCGGAGAGATCCAGCTCGGCGAGGCGCTCCATCCCTGGGGCGCGGCCGTCCCGGTAGGCGTGGACGACCAGCTCGGAGCCACCTCGCAGAGCGCGGTCGGAGACGGAGTCCATGTCACCGATGATCATGTCGGGATGGAAGCCGGCCTCGATCACCGCATCCGCCCCGCCGTCGACGCCGATGATGATCGGGCGATTCTCGCGCAGGAAGGGCTTGAGGGTCGCGAGGTCCTCCTTGTAGTGGTAGCCGCGCACCACGATGAGGACCGGGCGGCCGTCCATACGGGTGCGCACGTCAGGGGCTCCGATCCCGTCCAGCAGCAGGTCCCGCTCGCGAAGCATGTACTCCATGGTGTTCTCGGCGAACAGCTCGAGCTGCTCGGACAGGCCTTCCCGCGCCACGTCGAGGGATGCCGTGACGGTCGCGTCATCCTGGCGGGTGCCGTGCGCGATCACCGCATCGGCGAGGAGTACCTCTTCCCGCGCCACCGTGATCGACTGCCCGTCCCGGATCGCCTCGAACACGGATTCTCCGAGCTCGTCGACCAGCACGATCCCGGCATCGACCAGGATCCGCGGACCGGCGTTCGGGTAGCGGCCCGAGGTGGAGGCGGCGACATTGAGCACGGCGACCGGCGCCCGTTCGACCAGGGCCTCGGCCGCGACCCGGTCGATGTCCTCGTGGTCGATGATCGCGATGTCCCCGGGCTGCAACCGCTTGGTGAGGTCCTTGGTGCGCTTGCCGAGACGGGCGATGCCCGTGACGGCGACGTCGGCGCTCATCCTCGTGCTCCCCGCGCGGCACTCTTCCCGGTGGCCACGGTGCGCGCCTCGTCCAGCAGCTCCTCGGCGTGGGCGAGGGCGACGTCGGAGGCGTCATCACCGGCGAGCATCCTCGCCAGCTCTCGGATCCGAGCCGGCCGGTCGAGGGTCTCCACGGTGGAGCTGGTGGTGCCCGCGCTGGAGGACTTCACGATCTGCAGGTGGGTGCTGGCGTGGGCGGCGACCTGCGGCAGGTGGGTCACGACGATCACCTGCGCGTGCCGGGCGAGCCGCGCCAGCCGCTGCCCCACCGCGAGCGCCGCTCGCCCCCCGATGCCCGCATCGATCTCGTCGAAGACGAACACCGGCGCGGCGGCACGGTCCTGGCGGGAGGAGGACAGCGCGACCTCGAGGGCGAGCATCACGCGGGAGAGCTCCCCGCCTGATGCGGCTTGTGCCACGGGCAGATGCTGGGCACCGGGGTGCGGGGCGAGGAGGATCGCGACCGCGTCCCGGCCGTGGGAGCGATGGCTCTGAGCGGTCACCTCCACCCGGATGTCCGCATCGGGCATCTCGAGGTGGCGCAGCTCCTCCTGGACGGCTGTGGACAGTGCGGAGGCGGCGTCGGTGCGGGCCGCGGTGAGAGCCTCGGCGGCTGCGGCGAGATCGTCCTCGAGCTGGGAGAGCCGGGTGGCGGTCTCGGACTGCTCCTGCTCGGCGCCCTCGAAGCGGTCCAGGTCGATGGCCGCGGTGCGGGAGGTGGCCAGCAGGGTGGTGATGGTCTCGGCCGGGCCGTCGGCGCCGGGCAGTACGGCTCCGAGGTCGCGCACCAGCAGCGTCAGCTCGTGGAGGCGCTCGTTGGCCTCCTCGATCCGGCCGGGTGAGGCATCGATGTCCTCGGCGTAGCGTGAGGTCTCCGCGGCGACGTCCGACAGCTCGATGCGGACGGAGTCCAGCCGCTCGACCAGCGGTGCGAGCGTGGGGTCGGTGCGCGCAGCTCGGCCCAGCGCCTCGGCGGCGATGGCCAGCAGCGGGGCGGCGGCCGGGCCGTCGTCGTCCCCGACCAGTGCCAGTGCTGCCTGCCCGGCGGCGCCACGCAGCTCCTCGGCATTGCCGAGGCGTTCGATCTCCGCCCGCAGCGAGAGGTCCTCGTCCTCCTGCGGATCAGCCAGTTCGAGCCGTTCGAGGGCCTCCCGCAGGGCGGTACCGCGTCGGTCGCGCTCGGCGAGCAGGGCGTCGAGCTCGGTGAGCCGCTCGGCGAGCTCGACGCGCTCACGCCAGATCTCCCGGTGCCGATCGAGCAGGGGTCCGATCTCGGCGACCGCGAAGCGGTCCAGCGCCTCCCGCTGGGCGTCGAGGTCCCTCAGCCGCTGCTGGTCGGACTGGCCATGCACGGTCACCGCGGTGCCCACGAGGCGGGACAGGGTGCCGATCGGGACGGGGACCCCACCGATCTGCGCTCGGGAGCGACCGTCGCGGGTCACACGGCGGACCACCAGCACCTCGCCGTCGTCCTCGTCGGCCCCGAGCTCGTCGAGGGAGTCGGCGAGCTCGGTGTGTCCGGTCAGCGAGAGCGTGCCGTCCACGGTGCTGGCGCCACTGGTGCGGCCCCGGTCCAGCCGGCCGCCCAGCAGCATGGTCAGACCGGTGACGATCATCGTCTTGCCGGCGCCGGTCTCCCCCGTCAGAGCGGTGAAGCCGGGGCCGAAGTCGAGCATCGCGTCATCGATCACGCCGATGTGGCGGATGCGGAGCGTGGACAGCATGGAGCCTTTCCTGCCTCAGCGGGTGTGGGGGCCGCGTCCCCGCCAGCCCACGACGGGCAGCTGGAACTTCTCGACCAGCCGATCCGCGAAGGGGGTCGGGGCCAGCCGCGCCAGTCGCACGGATTGCGCGGACAGTCGGGCTTCGATGCGCATGCCCGCGGTGATGTCCGCGCTGCGGCGCCCGTCGAGGATGAGAATTCCGTCGTCGCGGTTGTCGAGAGTCATCTCCACGGCTGCCTCGGACGAGCGTCCGAGCACCAGGGGCCGGGCGAACAGCGCGTGGGCGGCCAACGGGATCAGCATCATCGCGTCGACCTCGGGCCAGATCACCGGGCCACCGGCGCTGAAGGCGTAGGCGGTCGAGCCGGTGGGGGTGGACAGCAGCACGCCGTCGGCGCCGAAGGAGGAGACCGGTCGCCCGTCGATCTCGACAGCGACGTTGATCATCTTCTTGCGATCGGCCTTCTCCAAGGATGCCTCGTTCAGGGCCCAGTGCTGCGCGACGAGCTCGTCCTCCGCGTCCAGCACCGTGATCTCGAGGGTCGAGCGCTCCTCGATCTCGTAGTCGCGGTCCAGCAGGCGCGAGACCGTGATCGAGAGATCCTCGACCTCGCTCTCGGCGAGGAATCCCACATGTCCGAGATTCACGCCGTGGACGGGGACGTCGGCTGCGCGCACCGCTTCGAGCGCTCGCAGGATGGTGCCGTCGCCGCCGAGCACGATCCCGAGCTCGACGAGGTCCGCGGCGGAGACGGCGTCGAGGACGTCGACCGCGCCGTTGGTGAGGAAGGTGATCAGTTTGGGCGGGGCCATGTCGTCGGGCAGGGCGAGGATCTCCTCGACCTGGTCGTCGACGACGACGGCGCGCACGTTCCGCAGCCGGAGCTCCTCGAGCACGCTGAGCGTCGCGTGCAGCGCGGCTCGTCGACCCGTGTGCACGTACAGGAGGAACCGTCGCATGGTGGTCAGTCCTCCTCGGTGGTGTGCTGGTCACGGCGGTGCCGTGGACCGTCCCCGCGCACGGCCGACTCGATCATGTCACAGGCCTCGGCGTCCAGCGCGGAGGTCGCGCCGTGCGGTCGCAGATGGAGGAAATACTCTCGGTTCCCGTCCTGCCCGGGCAGGGCGCTCGGTCCGACGGCGAGGGTGAGCAGCCCCGCCCGGGCGGCCGCCACGGCCACACCGCGCACCGCAGCCGCTCGGTCGGAGCTGTCGCTGACCACGCCTGACTTGGGCAGCGCGCTCCTGCCCACCTCGAACTGGGGCTTGACCATGAGCAGCAGTTCGCCGTCGGCACGGAGCACCCCGGCCAGGGCGGGGATCACGGTGCGCAGGGAGATGAAGGACAGGTCCGCGACGAGCAGGTCGACCATGGCCCCCAGGAGCTCGGGTGTGAGGTCCCGCACGCTGATGCCGTCACGGACCGTGACCCGGGGATCGCTGCGGACGTGCTCGGCGAGCTGGTCGTGGCCGATGTCGACGGCGATCACCGCGGCGGCGCCCCGGCGCAGCAGCACATCCGTGAATCCGCCGGTGGAAGCCCCGGCATCCAGACACAGCCGACCGACGGGGTCCAGTGCCAGCGCCTCGAGCGCCCCGGCGAGCTTGTGGGCGGCGCGGGACGCGAACTCGACCCCGTCGGGGACGTCGACCACCTCGAGCACGGCACCGGGCGCAACCGGCGTCGCAGCCTTCGCGGCGGCGCGGCCGTCGACCCGGGCACGGCCCTCCTCGATGATGCGCCGGGCGTGGCTTCGAGAGCGGGCGTAACCGGCGGCGAGCAGCGCGACGTCCAGCCGGTCGCCGGTCACCGCTCGGCGGTCGCCGGCGCGGTGGCGGGCCGGCCGTGCAGCTGCCCGGTCCACGCGCTGTCCGGGCAGCATTCGTTCAGCAGGGCCAGCACGGCGCGCAGCACCTGCGGGTCTTCCCTGTCCCCGTGGACCGTGATGTCACCGTCGCTCCAGGTGGCGCTCACGGCACCGCAGCGGGCGTAGTCGCCGTCTACGACCGGCAAGGGGAACGGCGCGGCGATCTGGGCGAGGTCCGGAAGGATGAACGTGGGCCGACGGATCGGCTGGGCGCGGAGCGCCGACTCGGCCCCATCGACACCGGTGAGCACGAGCAGGGAGTCCATCCCGGCCCGCACCGCCCCCTCGATGTCGGTATCCAGACGGTCGCCGATGATCAGCGGTCGGCGCGCACGGTGCTCACGGGCCGCGACCTCGAACATGCCCGGTTCGGGCTTCCCGGCGACGGCCGGCTCGACCCCGGTGGCGTGCCGCAGTGCCGCGACCAGGGAACCGTTGCCCGGGGCGAGGCCCCGCTCGGTGGGCAGGGTCGCATCGACGTTGGTGGCCATCCAGTAGGCACCGTGACCGATCGCGTAGGCGCCTTCGGCCAGGCGCGACCAGTCCAGGTCCGGCGACCACCCCTGGACCACGGCGGCGACGTCCGCGGAGTCGGTGTCCACAGGGGTGAGGCCGACCTCGCGCATCTGGGCGGCCAGGCTCGGTCCACCCACGACGAGCACCTTCGCGCCGGTCTCGAGTCGGTCGGCCAGCAGACGGGACGCGACCTGCGGGGAGGTCACGAACTCCTCCGGCTGCGCGGCAATGCCCACGACGGCAAGGTGCTCGGCCGCCTGCTGCGGGGTGCGGGAGGCGTTATTGGTCGCGAAGACCACGGTGCGTCCCGCCGCACGAGCGGTCTCGACCGCTGCGGCGGCATGGGGGATCGGCTGCGAGCCGTGCATGAGGGTGCCGTCGAGGTCGAAGAGCAGCGCATCATGCAGGTCGAGCAGGGACGGGTCCGGACGACGGATCACGCAGTCTCCCCCGCCTCGTGCTCGGGAACCGGCGCCACCGTGTGCTCCTGTGCTTCGGGCGCAGCAGCCGCCGAGCTCTCCGGGTCCTCGCCATCGGCATCGTCTGCGGCGTCGGCGGCGCCGTTCACTGCGTCGATGTCAGCAGTGTCGTCGTTTCCAGCGGCGTCCTCGGAGGCAGCCCCGTCCGCCAGGCCTTCGACATCAGCATCAGCGTACGGATCGAAGGCGGCCAGCCCGGACACCTGCGCGTCGGCGGC
>JAKDNE010000453.1 GCA_030451965.1 Brachybacterium sp.
AACTGCCGTGGGCGCGGGACCGGTGGCCCCGGCGGACGGCTCTCCCCAGGGCAGCAGGACGCTCGGGCCGCGTGCCCCGAGCAACCGCAGCGGATCCAGATAGGCCCCGCCCCGCCGCGCGCCGAGGTGCAGGCAGATGCTCCCTGAGCAGTGCGAGGACCCTGACGTGCGCATGAGGGTGCCGAGCACCTCGCCCGACTCCACGGAGCTCCCCTCCTCCAGGACGCCGCGCACCGGCTCGTAGGTCGAGATCAGGCCATCGGCGTGCATCAGCGACACCACGCCGCGACCGGCGACCATCCCGCTGAACCGCACCGTGCCCGCCTCCACCGCGCGGATCTCATCGCCGTCGACCGGGATGGCGATATCGATCCCGCGATGGCCGGGACCGTAGGGGAGCTCGGGTGCCAGAAACGGTGCGATCACGCGATGAGGGGGCGTCAGCGGCCACTGCCAGCGCGGCCCGTCGGCCCGCGCGGGACCCGGCAGCGCGACCACCGCGATCAGCGCCGCGGCCAGCAGCACCACGAACACGTGCGCCCTGCGGTCCGACCCTCGGGCCGAGGGCCGAGGGGGGACATCGGGCGACGGAGCGAGAAGCGGCAGCGTCAACATGGTCACCATGTCCGCATCCTCCGGCAGCGCCCGTGCCCTGGCACGGCCCCGGATCGCGTTGTGGACGAGCAGGGGGTGGGGAGGGACGGTCGGCCCGGGCCCGCCCCGCCGGCACCCCGCGTGGTGACGTACGCCGCGCACGGGAACGCGGTGGTGTCCGATAGACTCTTCCCAGCATCCGGTCCGTCCGGATGACTTCGCGTGCCCACCAGGGCCCGTCGACCACCGGTCCCCGACCGTTCCTGCACGTCGTGTGCGGGATGCCTCGGGGCGGTCGACGACCCGGGCACCAGGCCCCGCACCGACCGGTGGCGGGGGGAACAACCGAGAATGCAGGTCCTGCGCGATGACCGCGGACGCCCATGGGCGCGCCGTGTGAGCCCAGGGCCGGAGAACAGAGGACACCATCATGGCAGTCGTCACCATGCGCCAGCTCCTGGAGAGCGGCGTCCACTTCGGACACCAGACCCGTCGTTGGAACCCGAAGGTCCGTCGCTTCATCTTCACCGAGCGCAACGGCATCTACATCGTCGACCTGATGCAGACCCTGACGTACATCGACAAGGCGTACGACTTCGTCAAGCAGACCGTCGCCCACGGCGGCACCATCTTGTTCGTCGGCACCAAGAAGCAGGCGCAGGAGTCCGTCCAGGAGCAGGCCACCCGTGTGGGCATGCCCTTCGTGAACCAGCGTTGGCTGGGCGGCATGCTCACCAACCTGCAGACCGTCTCCCAGCGCGTGAACCGCCTCAAGGAGCTCGAGCAGATCGACTTCGAGGATGTGGCCTCCTCCGGCCGCACCAAGAAGGAGCTGCTGATGATGCGCCGCGAGAAGGACAAGCTCGAGAGGACCCTGGGCGGCATCCGCGACATGGGCAAGGCGCCCTCGGCCATCTGGATCGTGGACACCAACAAGGAGCACCTGGCCGTCGACGAGGCTCAGAAGCTCAGCATCCCCGTCGTCGCGATCCTGGACACCAACTGCGATCCCGACGAGATCACCTACCCGATCCCGGGCAACGATGACGCGATCCGCTCCGTCACGCTGCTGACCCGCGTCATCGCCGATGCCGTGGCCGCTGGTCTGCAGGAGCGTCACGCCAAGTCGACCGGCGGCGAGAAGAACGTCTCCGCCGTCGACGCCGAGCCGCTGGCGGAATGGGAGCAGGAGCTGCTCAAGCAGTCCGAGGTCCAGCAGCAGGGCGCCCCCGCCGAGGAGTCCGTCGCCGCCGCCGAGGAGACCTCGGCCACGGAGGCACCCGCCGCTGAGGCGACCGAGGAGACCCCGGTCACCGAGGAGAAGTCCTCCGAGGCCCCGGCCGCCGAGTGACCTGCAGGCCCGGGAACGCCATCAC
>JAKDNE010000081.1 GCA_030451965.1 Brachybacterium sp.
CAGGGGTGCCGGATGCGCCGACCGACGGTGACCGGTGGGGCATCGGCTCTGCGGCGGAGCCCTCACGCAGCGGGGAACCCGCAGGCATGCCGAAGCTCGGGCGCCCACTGCGGGCGGTGGGGGCCTCGCTCTGGGAGGGACTGCTCTGCGCGGGCTGTCCGTAGCTCGGGCGCCCGGAAGCGGGAGCCGTCGGCGATGGCGCACCGAGAGGTGGGGCCGCTGCCCCGAACTGCTGACCGCCGCTGTGCGAAACGTGGCCGGAGGGCGCAGGCGACTGCGAGACCTGTTCGGTGCCGCTCGCGGTCGGGCCCCCCACCGGTACGGGGGCGGCACCGGATTCGGCGAGCAGCCGCTGCGCCTGCGCTGCATGCTTGTGCTCGACCAGCAGCTCGTACTGCATCGGGATGGTGGCCGTCATCGAGGTGAAGTCCCGTCGGCCCCCGGTCATCGCGTACCCGATCACCGAGGAGACGGTGAAGAACACGATGCCCAGCACCACGCTCGTGAGGATGACCGTGATGTTGCCGGGGGAGAGCAGGAGCAGCAGCAGCCCGAGGAAGAGACCCATCCACAGGCCGGAGAGTGCGCCCTGGGAGATCACCTTCGGCCACGTGCGGCGGCCGGTGACCCGCTCCATGAGCTTCAGATCCGTGCCGACGATCAGGGTGCTCTGGACGGGGAACTGCTTGTCCGCGAGGGTGTCGACCACCGACTGCACCTCCTGGTACGTGTTGTACACGCCGAGGGAGCGGGGATATTCGAGATCATAGAGGCGCGCCGTCAACGGAGAGGCGGAGCGCGACGACTGCGGAGGCTGGCTCATAGGGCCACCGTAGAGCAGGAGTTCGCGAACTGGCTGGATCAGCGCCGAGTACGAGGTGTGAAGGCGTGCGAGCGCAGCAGATCGAGGGCGACCGCGCAGCGTCCCGATGCTGGGATGATCGGAAGTCGTCCACTTCTGCAACTATCTGGTCACGTTGACGGTGAGGCATGCAGATACGAGCAGGACGCGAGTATTCTTGGCGGGGCGGTGCGTACCCGTTGCGCACTCGCTCGACAGCAGATTCTCCGCTTCAATGATGAAAGAGGGAGCTATGGACGACTCCAAGGAACCCACCATCCTCGACACCCCGGCCGAGAAGCTGGGTGCGTCTCGACGTCTGTTCCTGAGCCTTGCCGGCGCCGGCGCCGGCGCCGCGGCACTGAGCGCCTGCGCCGCCGGCGGAGGCGACTCGAGCGACGAGGGCGACGGTGAGGCCGGAGTCGGGACCGGCGAGGGCGATGTCTCCGACGACAACCCCTTCGGCGTCGCGGGCGATGCCCCGGTCGACGTCGTCATCTTCAACGGCGGCTACGGCGACCAGTACGCGAAGGACGCCGGGGACAAGTACCAGGAGATGTACCCGGACGCCGACGTCCAGGTCTCCTCGACGGTCAACATCCAGCCCGACCTGCAGCCGCGCTTCATCGGCGGGAACCCGCCCGATCTCTTCGACAACTCCGGCGCGCAGTCGATGAACGCCGGCGCTCTGGTCGGCGAGAGCAGCGTCGCCGAGCTCGATCAGCTCGCCGAGGCGCCCTCCCTCGACGGAGGCACCATCAAGGATTCGCTGATCCCCGGTTCCTTGGATGCGGGGATGTATTCCGGCAAGGTGTACGCCTTCAATTACGTCTACACCGTCTATGCGGTGTGGCTCTCTCGCAAGCAGTTCGAGGACAAGGGTTGGGCCATGCCTGCCACCTGGGACGACGTGATGACCATCGGTGAGGCGGCGAAAGCCGAGGGCATCGCACTGTTCCCGTGGGGCGGGCAGAACGCGTCGAACTACTACCGGGAGCTCGCACTCTCGATGGCCATCAAGGAGGGCGGCCTCGACGTGCAGAAGAATCTGGACCGGCTCGAGCCCGATGCCTTCGAACAGGACTCCGTCGTCGCCGCCTACGCGGCGATCGAGGACGCCGTCAAGGCCGGCTACTTCCTCTCCGGCGGTGCCGGCATCAAGCACACCGAGGCCCAGGCCCAGTGGGTCACCGGGAAGGCGGTGATGTACCCCTCGGGCTCGTGGATCGAGAACGAGCAGAAGGGCATCACCCCCGACGACTACGAGATGGTGGGCGTGCCCACGCCTCAGCTGAGCACGAGCGGCGCGATGCCGCCGGAGGCCATCCACGGCACGGCAGGCGAGCCTTTCTTCGTTCCCAGTGACGCAGCGAACGGGGCCGGCGGCCTCGAGTTCCTGCGCGTCATGCTCTCCAAGGAGCAGGCGCAGAACTTCTCCGAGATCACCTCGTCCCCGACGGTGCTCAAGGACACCATCCCTGAGGACGCCTTCGGATCGACGGCCCTCGCCTCGACCAACGAGATGATCACCGCCGCCGGGGAGAACACCTTCCACATCAATCACAGGGATTGGTACGGGCTCGGCCCGGACACGGTCACCCTGTGGACGGAGTTCCTCAACGGCGGCCTCACCGCCGACCAGGCGCGGGAGCGGGAGCAGGCGATGATCGACGGCGTCCGTGAGGACGACAGCATCGAGAAGTTCGACGTGCCGGACTGATGAGCACTGCTACTGGCACCACAGTCCCCTCGGGTGCGCCTGTGCGCACCCGAGGGGCGCGCCGCCGCATCACGCCGTCCCGAGTGCTGTTCTTCGCGATCTTCCTCGGGCTCCCGCTCCTGTTGTACGTCGTCATCGTCGTCTGGCCGATCGCACAGGCGATCTTCTATTCGCTGACGGACTGGCGGGGACTCTCGGCCGCGCCCGAGTTCATCGGGCTGGGCAACTACGTCACGCTGTTCCAGGACCCCACGTTCCTCAAGGCGCTGACCAACAACCTCATCCTGATGGTCGCACTGCCGACGGTCGTGATCGTGCTCGCGTTCGCGCTGGCGATCCTCGTGACCGTCGGCGGCAGCACGCGCGGTGAGATCCGTGGCGTGCGTGGCGCGAACTTCTTCCGCATGGTCAGCTTCTTCCCGTACGTCATCCCGGCCGTCGTGGTCGGCATCCTGTTCGCGTTCATCTATTCGCCCAACGGGGGCCTGCTGAACGGGACCCTGGGCCTGATCGGTCTGGACCCGGGGATCGCCTGGTTGGGGAACCCCGATTTCGCGCTGATCGCGGTGGGCCTGGCTGTGGTCTGGAACCTGCTCGGCTTCTATATGGTGCTGTTCGTCGCGGCGATCCACGCGGTGCCTGCAGAGATCGTCGAAGCCGCGCGCCTGGACGGCTGCGGGCGTCTGCGGCTGTCCGTGCGGGTGATCCTGCCGATGATCCGGGAGAACGTCTCGACGGCCGCTGTCTACATGGGGATCGTCGCGCTGGACATGTTCGTGTACATCCAGGTGATGACCCCCAACGGCGGCACCGCCAAGAGCACCGAAGTGATCTCCCGGTACCTGTACCAGACGGCGTTCTTCGACTCCCGCTTCGGGCTCGCCTCGGCGATGGGCGTGGTGCTGGCTCTGGTCACGATGCTGATGGCCGTGATCGTGCTGTTCAGCTTCCGACGGAAGGACGTGTGATGGCGACGAAGAGCCCTGACTCCCCGGGTGCGGCCACTGCGGTGCCTGCGCGGGACAGCGCCGGGAACTCCGGAAGCAGGAAGGGTGGAGCCCATCCCAAAGGGTCCGGCGGCGATCGGACCTTCGGTGTCCTCGCCAACGTGGTCCTGAGCATCTGGGCACTGCTGGTGATCCTGCCGCTGCTGTGGACCTTCTACAGCTCGTTCAAGAACTCGCGGGAGATCCTCATCTCCCCGTTCAGCCTCCCGGAGAAGCTCAACTTCGACAACTTCGTGAACGCGTGGACAGAGGCCGGCATCGGCCGGTTCTTCGGCAACACGCTGATCGTCGTCGGCGGAGCGCTGTTCCTGGTGATGCTGCTCGGCTCCATGTGCGCGTACATCCTGGCGCGATACACCTTCCCCGGGCGGCGGCTGATCTACTACGGGCTGATCGCAGGCCTCACGTTTCCGCTGTTCCTGGCGGTGGTGCCGCTGTTCTTCGTGCTCGAATCGTTGAGTCTGAGGAATACGTATCTGGGACTCATCCTCGCGTATTCGGGCTTCGCGCTGCCGTTCACGGTGTTCTTCCTCTACGCGTTCTTCCGGCAGCTGCCGGAGGAGATCGCCGAGGCCGCCTCGATCGACGGCGCAGGCGACTTCCGCACCTTCTTCCAGGTGATGGTCCCGATGGCGCTTCCGGGTCTCGCGAGCGTGACGATCTTCAACTTCCTGGGCCTGTGGAACCAGTTCCTGCTGCCGGTCGTGCTCAACACCGACCAGAGCAAGTTCGTGCTCGCCCAGGGCCTCGCCAACATGCAGGCGCAGCAGGGCTACCAATCCGACTGGGGGGCGATGTTCGCGGCCGTGACCATCACGATCCTGCCGGTGCTCATCATCTACGCGTTCTTCCAGCGCCAGCTGCAGGGCGGAGTCGGTCGCAGTTCGGACAAGTGAGGATCTGCTGACCTCCGCCGAGCGTTCTCGACGGGCCCGGGACCCTGGATGTGACAGGGTGCACCCGGGCCCGTCTTGTCGTGGCGGACCGATTCTGACAGACTGTTCAAGTTGTCTGCGCGGGCTGACATGCCCGGTTCCGTTCTCCGAGGATCTCCTCGGCGAATGATCACCGGAGGAGGCCCGTCCCGAGGATGCGAACCGTGCCCCATGGCACGGAGTGCGCATCGTCGCAGGGATATGACGCAGACGCAGCCGATTCTCGGCGGCCTTGTGCTGGGCTCATGCGCCCCGCGGAGGCCGACACGCCCGTCCTCGGGTACCGGGAGCCGGTTGCATCCATGCCAGACGAGGAAGAGAGACAGGACGCCATGGCGGGACAGAAGATCCGCATCCGGCTCAAGTCGTACGACCACGAGGTGATCGACAGCTCGGCGCGCAAGATCGTCGATACGGTCACCAGCGCTGGCGCGACTGTCGTGGGCCCGGTGCCGCTGCCGACGGAGAAGAACGTGTTCTGCGTGATTCGTTCGCCGCACAAGTACAAGGACTCCCGTGAGCATTTCGAGATGCGCACGCACAAGCGCCTGATCGACATCGTCGATCCCACGCCGAAGGCCGTGGATTCGCTCATGCGTCTCGATCTGCCGGCGGATGTCAACATCGAGATCAAGCTCTGAGGGTGGTGGATATGAGCAACGAACTGACCGGCCAGAAGGCCGCTCCGGTGTCCGGCGTGCTCGGCACCAAGCTCGGCATGACCCAGGTCTGGGACGAGAATGGAAAGCTCGTCCCCGTGACCGTCGTGCAGACCGGTGCGAACGTCGTCACCCAGATCCGCTCCGTCGAGACGGACGGCTACGACGCGGTGCAGATCGCCTACGGGCAGATCGATCCCCGCAAGGTCTCCCAGCCGCTGCGGGGCCACTTCGACAAGGCCGGCGTGACCCCGCGCCGTCACCTCGTCGAGCTGCGCACCGGCAACGCCGCGGAGTACGCCCTCGGTCAGGAGATCGACGTGTCGATCTTCGAGGCCGGGCAGAAGGTCGACGTCGTCGGCACCTCCAAGGGCAAGGGCACCGCGGGCGTCATGAAGCGCCACGGGTTCGCCGGTGTCGGCGCCTCGCACGGCCAGCACCGCAACCACCGCAAGCCCGGCTCCATCGGTGGCGCCTCCACCCCCGGTCGCGTGTTCAAGGGTCAGCGCATGGCTGGCCGCATGGGCAGCGACCGCACCAGTGTCCAGAACCTGACCGTTCACGCGGTCGACGTCGAGAAGGGCCTCGTGCTCGTCAAGGGTGCCGTTCCCGGCGCCAAGGGCGGCCTCGTGCTCGTCCGCTCGGCTGTCAAGAGCCCCGCGAAGGAGGCCTGAGCCCGATGGCAGCGAACCTGACTGTCGACGTGCTCGATCCGGCCGGTAAGAAGTCCGGCTCCGTCGAGTTGCCTGCGTCGATCTTCGACGTGCAGACCAACGTGCCCCTGATCCACCAGGTGGTCGTCGCCCAGCAGGCGGCCGGCCGCCAGGGCACCCACAAGACCAAGACTCGCGCCGAGGTGCGCGGTGGCGGCAAGAAGCCCTGGAAGCAGAAGGGCACCGGTCGTGCCCGTCAGGGCTCCCTGCGCGCCCCGCAGTTCGCCGGCGGCGGCGTCGTCCACGGTCCCGTCCCGCGTGACTACAGCCAGCGCACCCCGAAGAAGATGAAGGCGGCCGCGCTGCGCGGAGCCCTCTCGGATCGGGCCCGCAACGGCCGCGTCCACGTCGTGTCCTCGCTCCTGGCGGGCGACGTCGCGTCGACCAAGTCCGTGCGCCAGACCCTGTCGAACGTCTCGGACCGTCGCCACCTGCTGGTGGTCGTGCGTCGCGATGACGATCTCGGCGCGCTCAGCTCGCGCAACCTGCCGACCACCCATGTCCTGTACGCCGATCAGGTGAACACCTACGACGTCATGCTCTCCGACGACGTGGTCTTCACCGCCGGTGCGCTCGAGGACTTCGTGGCTCAGGCAACCCTGGTCCTGCCCACCTCGACCTTCGCCGCGGCGAAGGCTGCCGCTGCTCCGGCCGCTCCGGCTGCCGGTCAGGAGGCTCCCTTCGGTGCAGGTTCGGCGGCCCCCCTGGCCGACGGCTCCGCTCCCGAGGGCTTCTCGATCAAGGGCAACCAGGACTCGATGAAGTTCCACACCCCGGACTCCCCGTGGTACGGCCGTACCAAGGCCGAGGTCTGGTTCACGAACGAGGAGGCCGCCAAGGCCGCCGGTTTCGTGAACGCAGTCAAGGAGTCCACCACGGCCGATGACGCCGCCGAGGAGGAGTCGAAGTGACCTCGTTGAACAAGGATCCCCGCGACGTCCTGCTGGCCCCGGTCGTCTCCGAGAAGAGCTACGGGCTGATGGACGAGGGCAAGTACACCTTCCTGGTGGCTGCCGACGCCAACAAGACCGAGATCAAGATCGCCGTCGAGAAGGTCTTCGACGTCACGGTGAACTCGGTGAACACGATCAACCGTCAGGGCAAGTCGCGCCGCACGCGCTTCGGGACCGGCAAGCGCAAGGACACCAAGCGCGCCATCGTCACCCTGACTGACGGAGCCATCGACATCTTCGGAGGGTCGGTCGCCTGAGGCGGCCGATATCCGAGGAGCCGAAGAGAGTCTGAGGGAAACCCACATGGCAATTCGTAAGAGCAAGCCGACCACGCCCGGTCGTCGCGGCTCGAGTGGCGCCGACTTCGTCGAGGTCACCCGGTCCACGCCGGAGAAGTCGCTGGTCCGTCCGCTGTCCAAGTCCGGCGGCCGCAACAACAACGGTCGTATCACCTCCCGTCACCGGGGCGGTGGCCACAAGCGGGCCTACCGCGTGATCGACTTCCGTCGCCACGACAAGGACGGCATCGACGCGAAGGTCGCTCACATCGAGTACGACCCCAACCGCACCGCGCGCATCGCACTGCTGCACTACCTGGACGGCGAGAAGCGCTACATCCTCGCGCCGGCCAAGATGCGTCAGGGCGACTGGATCGAGAACGGTCCGGGCGCGGACATCAAGCCCGGCAACAACCTGCCGCTGCAGAACGTCCCGCTGGGCACCGTGGTGCACGCCATCGAGCTGCGCCCCGGTGGCGGCGCCAAGATCGCCCGCAGCGCCGGCGCCTCCGTGCAGCTGGTCGCCAAGGAAGGACCGTACGCGCAGCTGCGCATGCCGTCCGGCGAGATCCGCAACGTGGATGCCCGCTGCCGCGCCACCATCGGTGAGGTCGGCAACGCCGAGCAGTCCAACATCAACTGGGGCAAGGCAGGCCGCATGCGCTGGAAGGGCAAGCGCCCTCACGTGCGCGGCGTCGTCATGAACCCGCACGATCACCCGCACGGTGGCGGCGAGGGCCGCACCTCCGGTGGTCGCCATCCGGTGTCGCCCTGGGGTCAGCCCGAGGGCCGTACCCGTCGGCCGGTCAAGGAGAGCGACAAGCTCATCGTGCGCCGTCGTCGGTCCGGCAAGAAGCGCTGATAGGGAGAATCAGAGACTATGCCTCGCAGTATCGCCAAGGGCCCCTTCGTGGACGACCACCTTCAGAAGAAGGTGGATGTCCAGAACGAGAAGGGCACCAAGAACCTCATCAAGACCTGGTCGCGTCGTTCGGTCGTCACCCCGGACTTCCTCGGCCACACCTTCGCAGTGCACGACGGTCGCAAGCACGTCTCGGTGTTCATCACCGAGTCGATGGTCGGCCACAAGCTCGGCGAGTTCGCTCCTACGCGGACTTTCAAGGGCCACGAGAAGGACGACAGAAAGGGCCGTCGTCGCTGACCTTCAGTCAGCACGGCAGCACGTCCCGACATCCAGAAGAAAGCAGGACAGCAATGGAAGCCAAGGCGCAGGTGCGGTACCTCCGCATGTCGCCCATGAAGGCTCGCCGCGTTGTGGACCTGATTCGTGGCAAGAGCACGGCCGAGGCCCTGGACATTCTGCGGTTCGCCCCGCAGTCCGCCAGTGAGCCCGTCCTCAAGCTCGTCGAGTCCGCGATCGCCAACGCGCGGGTGAAGGCAGATCAGGCAGGGGAGCGCTTCGATGAGCGCGAACTCGCCGTCTCCGCCGCATTCGTCGATGAGGGTCCGACCATGAAGCGGTTCCAGCCGCGTGCACAGGGTCGAGCCTTCCAGATCAAGAAGCGCACCAGCCACGTCACCGTGGTCGTCGCTCCCGTGAACAAGTAAGGAGTCCCGAATGGGCCAGAAGGTCAATCCGAACGGGTTCCGTCTCGGGATCACGACGGAGCACAGCAGCCGGTGGTTCGCCGATTCCTCCAAGGAGGGTCAGCGCTACCGCGACTACGTGAAGGAAGACGTCGCGATCCGCAAGCTCATGTCCAAGGGCATGGAGCGGGCCGGCATCTCCAAGGTCGAGATCGAGCGCACCCGTGACCGTGTGCGCGTCGACCTCCACACCGCCCGCCCCGGCATCGTCATCGGGCGTCGCGGCGCGGAGGCCGAGCGCCTGCGCGGTGAGCTCGAGAAGCTCACCGGCAAGCAGATCCAGCTGAACATCCTCGAGGTCAAGAACCCCGAGGCCGATGCTCAGCTGGTCGCTCAGGGCATCGCCGAGCAGCTCGCCGCCCGTGTCTCCTTCCGTCGTGCGATGCGCAAGGGCATGCAGTCCGCGCAGCGCGCCGGTGCGAAGGGCATCCGAGTGGCCGTCTCCGGCCGTCTCGGCGGCGCCGAGATGAGCCGTAACGAGTTCTACCGCGAGGGGCGAGTGCCGCTGCACACCCTCCGCGCGAACATCGACTACGGCTTCTACGAGGCCCGCACCGCCTTCGGCCGCATCGGCGTGAAGGTGTGGATCTACAAGGGCGACGTCACCGCCAAGGAGCTCGCGGCTCAGCAGGCCGCCTCGCAGGGTCCCCGCTCCGGCGGACGTGGCGGCCCGCGTGCCGAGCGTCCGCGCGGCCGTCGTAACGAGCGCAACGCCACCGCGCGTCGTGGGGACAACGCCGAGCAGCCCGCTGCTCCGGCCGCGGCCCCCGCCGAGCAGCCGGCCGCGGCTCCCGCACAGCAGCCCGGAACGGAGGCCTGAGCGTCATGCTGATCCCTCGCAGGACCAAGCACCGCAAGCAGTACCGCCCGCACCGCAGCGGTATGGCCAAGGGCGGCACCGATCTCGCGTTCGGCGACTACGGCATCCAGGCTCTCGAGCCGGCCTACGTCACCAACCGCCAGATCGAGGCCGCACGTATCGCCATGACCCGCTACATGAAGCGTGGCGGCAAGGTGTTCATCAACATCTACCCCGATCGTCCGCTCACCAAGAAGCCTGCCGAGGTCCGCATGGGCTCCGGCAAGGGTTCGGTCGAGTGGTGGATCGCCAACATCAAGCCGGGACGGGTCATGTTCGAGATCGCCGGCGTCGAGGAGGGGGTGGCTCGCGAGGCGCTCCGTCTTGCGCAGCACAAGCTCCCCATGAAGAGCCGCATCCTGAGCCGAGAGAGTGGTGACATCTGATGGCAGCGACCAAGCTCACCGCCGATGAACTCGACAAGCTGGACGACGGAAAGCTGGCCGAAGAGCTGGCGAAGGCGAAGGACGAGCTGTTCAAGCTTCGTTTCCAGTCCGCCACCGGCCAGCTCGAGAGCCCCGGCCGTCTGCGGTCCGTCAAGAAGGACATCGCACGGATCTACACGATCCTGCGCGAGCGCGAGCTGGGCATCCGTCAGGCGCCCGGCAGCGCCGAGTGACCGCGAAGCGAGGAACAGAGATGACTGACAACACCCAGGCCGAGACCCCGGCCGCCGAGGAGCTCGAGGTGCTCGAGAAGGAGGGCGCGCACGCGTCCTCGTCCGAGCGTCCGTACCGCAAGACCGTCCGCGGTTTCGTGGTCTCCGACAAGATGGACAAGACCATCGTCGTCGAGGTCGAGGAGCGTGTGAAGCACGCTCGCTACAGCAAGGTCACGACCAAGACGAGCAAGTTCAAGGCCCACGACGAAGAGAACGCCGCCGGCGTCGGCGACCGTGTCATCGTCATGGAGACCCGCCCGACCTCCGCGACCAAGCGGTGGCGTCTGGTGGAGATCCTCGAACGCGCCAAGTGATCCGGGAGCGGTCCGCGTGATCGCCGACGGTTTCTGAGCAGGGCCGGTTCCCCCACGGGGGAGCCGGCCCTGCTCGCCGTGTGCTGGGTCGTGGGTCC
>JAKDNE010000454.1 GCA_030451965.1 Brachybacterium sp.
CCGGCGTCCCTCAGTGCGCATCGCGGCGTGCTCATGCCGCCGGCACGGGGTTCGCCTCGGCCCCCTCGGTGATCAGCAGGACGACCACGCTGTCCGGTCCCAGCCCCAGGAGCTGCCGGCGCGCCTGGCCCTCGTCGCCCGTCAGGATCTCCCGCGCACCGGCCAGCGATGCCGCCCCGCACGGCCCGGCCTCGACCCCGAGCACCGCGAGGCGGTGCGCCGCGTCGAGGGCTCCCTGGTCGCTCACCGTGACCGCGGCGTCGAGCCCGTCACGGATCAGCGGCCAGGCCAGCGAGGAGGGGTGCCGCAGTTCAGCCCGGACATGATCGTCGGCCCGGTCTCCACGGTGATGGGACGCCCTGCCGCGAGGCTGGGCCCCATGCAGGCCGCGGCGTCGGGTTCGACGGAGACGACGGCCGTGCTGCCGGAACTGCTGCGGCGGCGGTGGTGGGCCAGCGCGGCCTGCAGCAGCGAGCCGACCCCGGTGGGGACGAGCAGGAGATCCGCGCTGCCCCGTCCGGCCTCGTGCAGCTGGGCGTCGATCTCCGAGAACAGCGTCGCATAGCCCTCGACGATCCACCCCGGCACCTCCTCGTAGCCGTCCCAGGCGGTGTCCTGCACGAGCACCGCGTCGTGCCCTGACGAATAGTCGGCGGCGGTGCGGACCGTCTGGTCGTAGGAGCCGTCGACCTCCACCACCTCGGCGCCTTCGGCGCGGATCGCCGCGATCGCCGAGGGGTGGACGCCCCCTGCCGGCACCATGATGCGGGCCCTTCGACCGGCCGCGCGGGCGAAGTGGGCCACGGCCCGTCCGTGATTGCCGTCGGTCGCCGTGATCACCTCGGCGTCGGGCCGCCGGCCCGCCGTCTCGAGCGCGCGGTGCACCGCCCACGACGCCCCGAGGGCCTTGAAGGCCGGCAGCCCCAACCGGGTGGACTCGTCCTTCGCGACGACGGTGCCGACACCGAGCTCACGCGCCAGCTCCGGCAGCTCCACGAGCGGCGTCGGGGCGTAGTCCTCGAGCGTGCGGGGGAAGAGCTGCGCTGCCTCATCCGGGTCCGGGCACGACCAGGACGGGTCGCGGTCGCCCACGACCCAGCGCCCCGCAGGGGTGTCAGCAGTGCTCATGCTCTGTTCTCCTCGGTCAGTCGGGCACGGACGAGTGCCGTGTAGTAGTCGATCCCCGCGGGGAGGATCGCATCGTTGAAGTCGAAGCGCCGGCTGTGCAGCGGTGCCGTGCCGCCGTCGACGATCTCCCCGGCGCCGAGGAGGGCGAAGCAGGCCGGCACGGCGCGAGCAAAGGCGGCGAAGTCCTCGCTGGCGGTGATCGGCCGGCAGGCCGCCTCGACCCGGTCGGGCCCGACTACCGCTTCGGCCGCGGCCGTCGCGTGGCGGGCACAGTCCGGATCGTTTATCGTCGGGCGGAAGACGCGCGTGAACGACACCTCGGACGCGGCCCGGTGAGCATGGGCGATCCCCTCGGCGATCTCGCGGATCCGTGCCTCGACCAGCGCGCTGTCCTCGTCGTGGAAGGTCCGTGCATCGCCCCGGATCACCACCTGATCGGGGAGGGCGTTGCGGGCTCCGTCGGTGACCAGGTCCGTGCAGGAGACGACCACCGCGTCGAGCGGGTCGACGGTGCGGGAGACGATGGTCTGGAGGGCCAGGATGATCTCCGCGGCGATGACCAGGGGGTCGATGACGAGGTGGGGCGCCGAGGCATGCCCGCCTCTGCCGGTGACGGCGATCTCGAAGTTGTCCTCCGCGGCCATGAGCGGTCCGCTGCGCGTGTGGATCTCTCCCTCGGGCAGCCCGGGCAGGTTGTGCAGTCCGTACATCTCATCGACGGGGAACCGTGCGAACAGTCCGTCGGCGATCATGGCCTCGGCGCCGGTCCCGGGCTCCTCGGCCGGCTGGAAGACGAGGCGGACGGTGCCCTCCCAGTCGGTATGCTCCGTCAGC
>JAKDNE010000455.1 GCA_030451965.1 Brachybacterium sp.
CACCTTCACCGATAGCACCCAGGACGACGCCGGGTCGACGATCGCGGCCGGCATGCGCCGCGGCGACCTGCGTCCCGGCACAGACGGACGCCTGGAGGTGGCGGACAACGTGCTCGCCGCCTCCATCTACACCTGCTCCCGCACCGACGGGTGCGTCCTCATTGACGGGCACCCCGCCCCCTGCCGCACCACCAGGACGGCCCCCGAGCACGTGCCGGACCGGTTCGACCACGCCGCCGCGGTGCAGGCGATCGCCCTGTCCGATGCCGCGGCCCGCAAGATCCGGTCCTCGAAGTCGGCCAACACACAGGCCGCCTACCAGCGGGACTGGGACAAGTGGGCCGACTGGTGCACCCGGAACCGGGTGATCGCGCTTCCCGCCGCCCCGGAGGCGGTGGCCAACTACGTCGCCGAAGCCGCCGAGATGGTTCGCCCCAACGGCAAGCCCGCGTACGCCCCCTCGACCCTGACCCGGATGGTGGCCTCCATCAACTCGGTCCACAAGGCCGCCGGGGCTCCTCCCCCCGGGCACAGCGAGACCGTGCGGGCGGCCCTGTCCGGCATCCGCCGAGAAGCTGCACGTCCCCCACGACGCATGAAGGCCCTCACCTTGGACCCACTGCGCGTGGTGCTCACCTCCATACCCCTGCACGGGTGGCCGATCGGCGTGCACGGTCGCCGCGACTACGCACTCATCCTGATCGGGATGGCCGGCGCGTTCCGCCGCGGCGAGCTCGCCGCGATCACCACCGACCGGTGCGACCTGGACCCCGAGCAGGGGCTACTGATCCGGCTGCACCAGTCGAAGGGCGACCAGGAAGCCCGAGGGATGACCAAGGTGATCCCCTACGGCGCCAACCCGTCCACCTGCGGGCCCTGCGCCTGGGTGCGGTGGCTGCTGGTCCTGGACGCCGCCCACACCGGGGAACGCTCCCAGGTGATGCGGGCCGTGCTCACCGAACCAGACCTGGGCGCCCACGTGTGCAAGTCCCAGCATCTGCCCGGGTGGGCCACCGACGGGTCCTCCCACCCGGCGTTCGTCACCGCACACCGCCACGGCGACATCACCCTCGACCACCCCATGAGCGGGCAGGCTGTCCACCAAGTGTTGCGCCGCAGGCTCGCCGCCGCCGGAATCGACCCCACCAGGTGGGGGGCACATTCGCTGCGGGCCGGGTTCATCACCCAGTCACTGCGCACCGGGGCCACCTACACGGCGATCATGAACCAGACCGGGCAGAAGAAGCCGGAGACCGTCGAGGTCTACTCCCGCGAACACACACCCTCGGAGAACAACTCCGTGACCAGGCTCGGCCTGTGACCAGAAACCCGGGTTCCTGATGTCGGTGCGTCGACCTACGGTGGAACTAGTCGGAGCAAGGAGACCCCATGCACACCCCAGAGAGCTGCACATCGCTCAACTGCCACGCTGAGGGCGGGGCGGCCGAGACGCACCGCTTCCACACCTGCCTGTGCCTGCCAGAGCCGGATGAACCGGGCACCCCTACGCGCAACGAGGTGTGGATGACAGCCCGGGCCAGCAGGCGCTCGCAGCCACTGCCCGGCGCAGCGGCATTCGTCGACCGCTTCCCGACGCTGCACCTACCTTCTGACATGGGCGACGGCCCGACCCCTGGGGATGCCCCCCGATGATCACCCGCCCCCGTCTAGCGTTCCTCGCCTCAGGACCCGCCGCCTTCGGGATCTCGTGGGGCATCGTGTCGTGGGTCTTGCCTGCCATCCCTGAATCGAGTGGGCTCCCGGGCTACGTGGCGTCAATCTTCCTCATCCTCGACGCGTGCGGGCTCATGTTGTTCGTCGCCCTATGGGTCATCGCGGCCCCAGCCGTCATCCTCAGCATGGCTGCGCTGCCAGCCGCCACCCCGGCGAGGACCGCTCCTCAACAGCAGGCGGTCAAGGGCGCGCTCCACCGGGACCCACCAGGACACTGGCCGCAGCCG
>JAKDNE010000082.1 GCA_030451965.1 Brachybacterium sp.
TCGGGAGACGCACGAACGCCGCCAGCCTCCCCGCAGCCGGCCGAGGCCAGGACTGCGAGGACGCCGACGGCGCCTCAGATCGATGAGCGCTCACGAGCGCTCATGGATCACTTCTCGATGGTCACCGAGGTGATGACGACGTCCTCGAGGGGACGGTCGCGCATATCGGTCTTGACGGCCTCGATGGCGTCGACGACCTTCTTGGAGTCCTCGTCGGCGACCTCGCCGAACACGGTGTGCTTGCCCTGCAGGTGCGGGGTGGGGCCGACGGTGATGAAGAACTGCGAACCGTTGGTGCCGGAGGGCTGGCCCGTCAGCGCGCTGCGGCGCTTGCCGGCGTTGGCCATCGCGAGCACGTAGGGCTCGTTGAAGTTCTTCTCGGAGATCTCGTCGTCGAAGTTAAAGCCGGGACCACCGGTGCCGGTGCCCAGCGGGTCGCCGCCCTGGAGCATGAAGCCCGAGATGATGCGGTGGAAGATGACGCCGTCGTAGAACGGACGGGTGACCTTCTCGCCGGTCTCCGGGTCGGAGAACTCGCGGGTGCCCTCGGCGAGACCCACGAAGTTCTCGACGGTCTTGGGCGCGTGGTTCGGGAACAGCTCGAGGCGGATGTCCCCATGGTTGGTGTGAAGAGTTGCGAACATGGCGTCATCCTCCCATATGGGCGCCCTGACCGACCGGACGGGCGTGGGCTCCTTCTCATCGGCTGTGAGCCCGCATACGCGCTCGCGTTAGAGTTGTGGCACACGGGTCCATGGCAGTGTCCGGCTGCCACGGCCCAGGGACCACCGTCGGCCCGACCCGACGGACTCGATCGAAAGGGGATTCCCATGGCGCTGACCACAAAGCGGGAGACCAAGAAGGCCAAGAAGCAGGCCGAGAAGACCGTCGATGCCGCTGGCGCGACCGCACTGAGGGCCGAGAAGGCCGTCGAGGAGCTGCAGAAGCTCGCCGCCACGGTCGGCCCCGTGGTCTCCGAGGGTGCTCGCGAGGCCCGCACCCGGGCGACCGAGCTGTACGACCAGTACGCTCCCGAGGCTCAGCAGCGTCTGCGCGAGCAGTCCGACAAGCTCCGCGAGAAGTCCGACCACTTCACCTCGAACCTCAGCCCCCGCGCCGACAAGTTCCGCTCTGACGTGCAGGATGACTACATCCCGCGTGCCCGCAAGACGGTGGAGACCTCCGGCACCGTGCTGAAGGCCGCCGTGGACGCGGCCCGCAAGGAGCTCGACAAGGGCCAGGACGACATCCGTTCCGCAGTCCTCGAGCCGACGCCGCAGCCGAAGAAGAAGGGTCGCGCCGGCAAGGTGCTGCTCGTCCTGGGCCTGGCCGCCGCCGGTGCCGCCGCCGGCTACATCGCGTGGCAGAAGACCCGCCCGGTCGAGGACCCGTGGGCCCCGCCCGCGGACTTCGCACGGGCGCACTACCCGGCCTCCGCTGCGGATGAGTCCGACTCCTCGACCGTCTCCGACACGGTCGGCTCCGCCGACGCCGGTGACGTGGCCTCGGCCCTGAAGGGTGAGGACCGCTCCTCCGACGTGGAGCCCAAGGAGGTCAAGGTCGACTCTGATCCCGAGGAGTCCGACGACGACAAGCGCGGCAACCACCGCGGCGACGCCTGAGCTTCCGCCTCGGCGCACGCTTCTGTGCATGACGACGGCGCGGTGATCCCCTCCCCGGACGGTGATCGCCGCGCCGTCGTCATGCCCGGGCCCGAACGGTGCGAGCTCACCACCGCACGGCTCCGCCTGACCCCGGTCGCGGAGCACGAGCTCGACGAGCTGCTGGCCCTGCATGCGGATCCGCGCGCCTTCGCCGAGGACCTCACCGAGCCGCTGACCGATCGTGCCCAGATGCGCTGGGTGCTCGCGAGGTGGTGCGAGAGCTGGGTCGAGCACGGTCTGGGCTACCTGTCGGTCCGTGCGCACCGGCCGTCCGGCGAGGTCGCACCGCTGCCGGAGGGGCTGCTCGGCGTCGTCGGCCTCACCCCGCTGGTCATGGGAGGTCGCCCGGTGCTCAGCGCCTACTGGCGGCTCTCACCTGCCGCTACGGAGCGCGGGGTGGCGACGGAGGCGATGCGCGCTGTGCTCGTGCACCCGCAGCTCGGCGGGCGCACCGGTGGCGGTGGCGGCGGGACCGAGATCGTCGCGGTGACCGCCGCGGCCAACCGGGCCTCACGTGCGCTGGCCTCCCGCCTCGGCTTCGTCCCCGCGCCGCCGGAGCGCCCGGTGCCCGGCGGGCGGGCGGGCGATGTGCTGCTGGTGCTCGCAGGTTCCTAGACTGAGCCGTATGCCTGCTGCGACCCCCTTCCGCGGTGCCGGCCGTTACGCGCCCTCCCCCAGCGGCGATCTGCACCTGGGGAACCTGCGCACCGCGATCCTCGCCTGGGTGCTGGCCCGGCGCAGCGGACGCGCCTTCCACCTGCGGGTCGAGGATCTCGACCGGGTTCGCGAGGGTGCCGAACAGCGCCAGCTCGAGGACCTCGCCGCACTGGGGCTCGACTGGGACGGCGAGGTGGTCCGCCAGTCCGAGCGCGGGGAGGCCTACACCGGCGCGATCGGAGCGCTGAGCGCACGGGGTCGGGTCTTCGAGTGCTACTGCACCCGGCGGGAGATCCTCGAGGCGCCCAGCGCCCCGCATGCCCCGCCGGGGGCCTACCCCGGCACCTGCCGTGATCTCTCCCCTGCCGCCAGGGAGCAGGGGCGGGAGCGGATGCGGGAGCTGCGCCGCGAGCCGGCGCTGCGGCTGCGCACCGAGGTGCCCCGCTGGCAGGTGCACGACCTGTGGGCTGGGAACGTGACGGGCACCGTCGATGACCTGGTGCTGCGCCGCGGGGACGGCGTCGTCGCCTACAACCTCGCCGTGGTCGTCGACGATGCGGCCGCCGGGGTGGATCAGGTGGTGCGGGCCGACGATCTGCTCAGCTCCGCCCCGCGCCAGGCGCATCTCGCCCACCTGCTGGGCCTGCCCGAACCCGGGTACGCGCACGTGCCGCTCGCGGTGGGCACCGAGGGGACCCGGCTCGCGAAGCGCGACGGCGCGGTGACGCTGCGGGATCGCCTCGAGCGCGGGGAGAGCGCGGCGGCGGTCATCGAGAGGATCGGAGGGTCGCTGGGGCTCAGCGGCTGCGGCGACGCGCGCGACGTGCTCGAGCGCTGGGACCCGGCCACGCTGCCGCGGCACCCGTGGATGGTCGACCTTCCGGACTGATGCCCGTGGGGACGGATCGGCCGCGGCGCGCGGCGGTGTCGCACGTCTGCCGCACCACATTTATTACTAATGGGTAACAACGCTCGATACACAGATGTATCGTGTGCGTCGTGATGTCACTCCTCCGTGCGATCCTCCACGCCCTCACCGCCGTCCTCGGGACAGCACGCCGCGCCGTCTCGTCGGCCGCCCGTGCCGTGGCCGGCGCGCTCGCCCACGCACTCGGGGCGACAGGCCGCGGGCTCTCCGCCGTCGGTCGCGGCTCGCTCGCCCTGCTGCCCGGCGAATGGAAGAAGCCTATCGCAGCACTGTTCGTGACCGGCCTGGCCCTGGTCCCGCTGATCTACTCCGGCAACATGACCTGGTCGTTCCTCGACCCGAGCAACAGTCTCGACCAGGTCACCGCCGCTGTGGTGAATGAGGACGAGGGTGCCACAGCCACCTCCCCGGATGGCGAGAAGACCGACCTGGACATCGGCGCGGAGTTCACCGACACGCTTCTGGACATGGACAAGGAGTCGGTCTACGACTTCGTGCAGGTCTCCCCCGGCGAAGCGCAGCGCGGCCTCGCGGACGGCACCTACGGCGCGACCGTCGAGATCCCGTCGGACTTCTCCGCGCACGTCGCCTCCCTCGGCGGGGACGCCGAGGACGCAGCACCCGCCCTGCTCACCGTGACCACCAACGATTCGGTCAACTACGTGGGCGGCAACTTCACCAAGTCCGTGGGGACGGCACTGACCGACTCGCTGCGCGCGAGCGTGCTCGAGCAGTACCTGGACCAGATCTACGTGGGCTTCACGACCATCCACGACGGCATCGGCGACGCCGTCGACGGGGCCGGCGAACTGGCCGACGGGGCGACCACCCTGCACGACGGCACCGGTGACCTGGTCGACGGCAGCACCGAGCTGACCGACGGCACGGGTCAGCTGGTGGAGGGCAGCGCGGAGCTGACCGACGGGGCGACCACCCTGCACTCGGGCGGACTCGACCTGGTGGTGGGCCTGGACCAGCTCAGCACCGGGGCCGTCACCCTGCGCGACGGCACGGCGACGCTCGATGCCGGCGCCCAGGATCTCCGCACCGGCCTGGTGACCCTCGACGAGAACGGACAGCCGCTGCGCAACGGTGCCCAGCAGCTCGCCGGCGGCACCTCGGAGCTCGCCACCGGGGCGGACACCCTCGCCGACGGGGCCGGAGAGGTCGCCGACGGCACCCAGCAGCTCGACGAGACGGTCACCGCCGCGCAGGAGCGCGCCGACGAGATCGGCGTGACCTCCGAGAGCGTCCAGCAGGTCAGCGACGACCTCGTCACCGCGATCGACACGCTCGAGGGCGTCGCTGACGATCTGCCGGGACGACTCACCGACCCGGTCGCCGTCGCCGGCACCGTCTCCGAGACCGCCACGACCCTCGACGAGACCGTGAGCGGGGTGGACGAGACCGCGCAGGACCTCGCCGGGGCCACCACCGACCGCACCGAGGACGCCCGCAGCCTGCGCGACGGCGCCTCCACGATCGGTGAGGACGCCACCGCGCTGGACGAGGACGTGCAGGCCGCGGACCAGGTCGCCACCACCGCGTCCGAGAGCGCCGCCACCAGCGAGGAGGGGGTGCGCGGATACACCGAGCAGGTCGACGACCTCGCCGCGCGCTGCGAGGACTCCGGCGCCGAGGCCTCCTTCTGCGAGGAGCTCGCGAACACCTCGAGCACCTCCCAGCAGGTGCGCGACGACGCCGGGCAGGCCTCCACCGATGCGACCACGGTCAAGGAGGCCACGGGCACCGCGGCCGAGCAGTCGACCGACATCGCCGACACCGCCTCGGGCATGACCGAGTCCGCGGAGGCGATGGTCACCTACCTCGAGGGGCTCTCCGAGACCACCTCGAACCTCGCCGAGGGAACCTCCTCCCTCGCCGAGAGCACCGGGAACCTCGCCGAGAACGCCTCGACCCTCGAGCAGGACCTCACCACTCTGCGCGACGAGGCCGTCACGTCCGCCCCCTCCGCCGAACCGGGCACGAGTGCCTCGGATCTCGCCGCAGACCTGGCCGAGCAGGCCCGCACCGCCGCAGAGGCGCTCCCCGAGGCCTATTCGAGCCTTGAGCAGGGGGCTCAGGATGCCCACCGCCTGAACTCCGGCGCTCAGCGGGTGTCCTCCGGCGCCGACGAGCTCGCCGAGGCGAGCGGCACCGCGAGCGAGGGTGCGCAGACGCTGTCCGATGGCGTCACCCGCTACACGGACGGGGTGGGCACCGCCCGCAGCGGCGCCGAGCGGCTGGCCGGCGGCACCGGTCAGCTCGTCGACGGCTCCCAGCAGTTGGCCGACGGGTCCTCGGAGGCCGGCGCCGGTGCGCAGCGGCTCGCCGACGGTGCCGGGCAGCTCGAGGACGGGGCCACGGAGCTGGAGGACGGCGCGAGGCAGGTCGACGACGGCGCGAACCAGCTGGCCGACGGCGCGGTCACCCTCGACGACGGGGCGGGCGAACTCGCCGACGGTGCGGAGGAGCTGCATGACGGGCTCGCCGAGTCGCAGGACGATGTGCCTGCCTACAGCGATGACGAGAGCGATGCGCTCTCGGGGACCGCATCGGAGCCGGTGCAGATGAGCTTCGAGCGCGCGCACGAGCTGGGCCGCTTCGGCGAGGGCCTGGCTCCGCTGTTCCTCGCCATCAGCCTGTGGGTGGGCGGCATGGCGATCTTCCTGATGATGCCGCCGTTCTCCTCCCGGGCCGCCGCGGACGGCGCGGGCCCCGTCCGGCTGCTGGCCGGCGGCCTGGCGCCCGCACTGCTGCTGGGTCTGGTGCAGACGGTCATCGCGGTGGGCGCTCTGCACTGGCTGGTGGGCGTCACGATGGACGACCTGCCGCTGATGATGGGGCTCGCGGCCCTGACCTCGATGGTGTTCGTGGCGCTGAACCACGGCTTCGGAGCCCTGTTCGGGCCGGTGGGGAAGTTCATCGCATTGGTGCTGATCGCTCTGCAGATCTCCGGTGCCGGAGGCACCTACCCGGTCTCGACCCTGCCGCGGTTCTTCCAGGTGCTCCATCCGTACCTGCCGATGACCCACGCCGTGGACGCCTTCCGCGGTGCGATCGGCGGGGGATGGATCGACCCCTCCGGTGATCTGACCTGGCTGCTCGGCTGGCTCGTGCTCGGTCTCGCGCTCGGCCTGGCCGGCGCGCTGGCCGAGCACCGGCGTGCCCAGGCCGCCGGCCCCCTGGCGGGCGACGCGCAGCCAGCCTGACCCCGGACCACGGCCGCCGCAGCCCGGCGCCGCCCGCCGCCGCACCCAGCCGCGCCCGACCGCGCCCGGCCGCACCCGACCCAGCCTCCACCGCACCTGGCTGCGCCTGACCCTGCCTCCACCGCACTCCCCGACCGCTCCCGCACGGGTGGTGGTCGGTGATCGGCATCAGGGCGAGGTGTATGCCGATATCGCCGTACAAGTCGCCCTGACGCCAGTACCCGACCATTCGCCATCACCGCATCGCCCCCGGTGAGGCCCGCGCCCCGCACCGGCGCCTGAGCCTGGGCCATGGATCCGAGTACGTGGGTCTCTCCTCCCCAGCCCGGCTTCGTCCACAGGATCGATCCAGCACCCCCGTCCCCGCCGCGGCTCACCTGTACTGCTCTGATGGAGATTCCCGGAATCGCGCATCGATCGGACCTCGCCGGGCTCGGCATCACCGATGCCGCTCGTCGACGCCTCCTCCGCCAGGGGCGGATCACGCGCGTCGGCACCTGGTATGTCACCGGTGGCGCCCCGGAGGAGATCGTGCTGCTGCTGCGACGAGGGGTGCGGCCCAGCTGCGTGACCGCGGCTGGGCATCACGGCCTCTGGGTGCCCCTGCACACGGGCCACCACGTGTACCGACCGCGCGGCCTCGTGGTCGTGGAGCACGGCCAGGATCTCGTGGCGCACGGCTCAGAGATGAGGAGCTGGCCGGACCGGGATCCGGTCGCCGAGCTGTCGCTGGCCCTCGAGCATGCCGTGCGATGCCTGTCCGTCCCGGATGCCGCGATCCTCCTCGAGTCCGCGCTGAACCGGCGGAAGATCTCGATGCACGGGGTGCGGCGGGTTCTCGCCTCGCTTCCCGCCGCGCGTCGCGCGCAGCTCAACCGGGTCACCCCGCTCGCCGAGTCGGGGACCGAGACCGCGGTGAGATGGTGGCTGGAGTCGCTGCACGCACCGGTCGCTCCCCAGGTGCAGATCCCCGGGGTGGGCCGGGTCGACCTGCAGCTCGGGGCGAGCTGGATCATCGAATGCGACAGCGTGCGCTTTCATGACAATCCCGAGCAGTACCACCGGGACCGCGCCCGTGACCTGATCCTCCAGGCTCGACGCTACATGGTCACCCGGCTCACCTGGGAGCAGGTCTTCCTCGACTGGGAGGAGACGAAGTCCCAGCTCCTGAGGATCCTCCGCCGCCGCGATCACCGACGTCCGATCGCCGGATGATGGTCGGGAACTGGCCCGCACGCGACATGTACGGCCATATCGGCATACCCATCGCCGTGACGCCAGTACCCGACCGCCACCACGCCGGGCCGGCGGGCAGGGGGCCCGCGGGCATGCGGCAGCGAGGAGGCGCGAGCCCTGGGAGCGGCTGTGCCGCCCCCAGGGCCCCAGGGCTCAGACCAATGCGGGCACCGGCTCCACCGGGCGTGCATCCTCCGGGCGGGTCCCGGGCTCGCCGGTTCCGGGTCGGCGGGACGCGGGCTCGCCGGTCCCGGGCCGGTCGGTCGCTGCCGGGCGGGGCGCCGGCAGCGCGTCGGCGCGGCCGAGGGAGCGCAGCGTCCAGCCCGCGGCCCGCCATTGCTGCGGGTCCAGCACGTTGCGGCCGTCGATCATGCGCGGGGCCGTGACCAGGGCACCGGCGCGGGCGGGGTCGAGCTCGCGGTACTGGCTCCACTCGGTGAGCAGCACGGTCAGCTCCGCGCCCTGCAGCGCGGTGTCGAGATCGGGCTCGAGCTCGGCCAGTCCGCCCATGCGGGGCCGGGCGTTCTCGAGTCCCTCGGGATCGGTGACGGTGACCTCGGCGCCGGCGGCGCGCAGGCGCGTGGCGACATCGAGGGCCGGGGAGTCGCGCACGTCGTCGCTGTCGGGCTTGAAGGCCGCGCCGAGCACGGTGACCCGGCGGCCGTGCAGGTCACCGAGCAGCTCGCGGGCCAGCTCGACCACCCGCCCGCGGCGACGCTCGTTGATCGCGTCGACCTCCCGCAGGAAGCCGAGCACCTCCCCCACGCCGTGCTCCTCGGCGCTGGCGATGAAGGCGCGGAGGTCCTTGGGCAGGCAGCCGCCGCCGAAGCCGACGCCGGCGCGCAGGAACTTCGCCCCGATGCGGTCGTCCATGCCGACCGCGCGGGCCACGTCGGTGACATCCGCCCCGGTGACCTCACACATCTCGGAGACCGCATTGATGAAGGAGATCTTCGTGGCGAGGAAGGCGTTGGCGGAGGTCTTGACCAGCTCAGCCGCCTCGTACCCCATCACCAGGCGGGGCGGCTGGTTCTCGAGGATCCGGGCGTAGACGCCATCGAGCATCTCGACCGCCTGCTCGCTGGCGGCGTCCGCGGGATCGTGCACACCGTAGACCAGCCGGTCCGGGTCCAGGGTGTCCTGGACCGCGAATCCCTCGCGGAGGAACTCGGGGTTCCACACCAGCTGCACGCCGTCGAGGTGCGCGAGCCGTTCGCCGAGCAGGCGGGCGGTGCCGGCCGGGACCGTCGACTTGCCGACCACCAGGGTCGGGGCACCGCTGCGGGACGGCAGCACCTCGGCGAGCGCGTCGACCGCGCTCTCGAGGTGGCTGAGGTCGGCGCCGAAGCCGTCGGCCCGCTGCGGGGTGCCGAGGCCGAGGAAATGCACCTCGGCGCCCGCGAGGTCGGCGTAGTCAGTGGTGAAGCGCAGCCGCCCGGTGTCCAGGCCGCGGGCCAGGATGTCCGCGAAGCCGGGTTCGTGGAAGGGCGGGATCCCGGCCTGGAGCGCGGCGACGCGCTCGGCGTCGATGTCCAGGCCGATGACCTCGTGGCCCAGCTCCGCCATGGAGGCGGCATGGACTGCGCCGAGGTATCCGACACCGATCACGGAGAGAGTGGTGGTGGTCATCGCGACATCTTCCTTTCGAGGTGGGTGGCGGTGCCGCCCAGCGAGCGGGAATCATCCGCCGCAGCGGAGAGGTGGTGGGGGTCGAGAGTGGCTGCGAGGGTCCGGGCCAGGTCGCGCCACTGCGGGCGGAAGGCGTAGACGCAGGCGAGGCGGGCGATGGTGCCGGATTCGTAGGCGGCGAGCGTCTCGGGACGGATACCGCTGTGCAGGGCCGCCCGGTCGATCTCCTCGCGCACCACCTCGGCCTGGTCCGGGGACCACAGGCCCTGCAGCTCGCGCCAGAGGGCGTGGGCGCGCAGGTTCCCGACGTCCAGGGCGGGGTCGCCGAGGGCGGCGGTGTCGACGTCCAGCAGCGCAGGAGGCTCTCCCGGCCGCCACAGGATCTGCTTGTCGTGCAGGTCGCGGTGGATGAGCGCAGGCCGATCGACCCCGTCGACGCGGGCGAGCTCGCGGTGGGCCGCGGCGACGGCCCGGCCACGGGCCCGTGCACCGGCGGGGTCCACGGCGTCGGCCCGCTCGCACCAGGTGTTCAGCACCGCGGCCTCGGCCGCGGGCCCGTGCACGGTCTCGTGCCCCAGAGCCGCGGCATGCCCGCCGACGGCCCCGGTGCCCGCTGCGTCGAGACGGCGGCGGGAGGAGCGGACCGCGGCGGACCAGGCCCCCAGGGTGTCGCGCCAGGCGCGACGCCAGCTGCCGTCGGCGACGGGCAGCCCCTCGTGCAGCAGGTGGCCGGGCAGCTCGGCGAAGGTGACGGTGTCGTTGTCGGCGGCGAGCACCTGCGCGGTGCGGAAGGGTCCGGTGAAGTCCTCGGCGCGGGCGATGGCAACCAGCAGCCGTGCGGCGCGACCGGGCCGGACGATCTTCACGTACCGCAGCGCGTCAGGCCCCTGCCCATGGCGCACCACGGCCCGTTTGCCGGGGCGGTGGGAGACGACGACGGCGCCGGGATGCGCGGCGAGCACCCGGGCCAGGCCCGGCAGGCGCGGGTCGCTGCCCGCCTCGTGCACGGTGATCCGACCGGTGGCGGCCTCCAGGCGGGCCCCGCGCAGCGGCCCGTCCTCGCGGTCTGCGTGCTCCTCCGCGAGCTCCAGCGGCAGGCCGCGGCCGTCGTCCGCCCACGCGCGGCGCACCGTCAGGACGGCGCCGTCGTGCTCGACCCGGGCAGGGACCAGCGGGGCCCGGCCCGCCTCGCGGGGGGCGGACCCGTCGTCCGTGCGGTCTGGGGCGGGCAGCGGCAGGCGCTCGGGA